>JBOIAH010000235.1:0-10058 GCA_050739055.1 Steroidobacteraceae bacterium
CCGTTGATGGGCGCAACCGGAGCTTAGTTCAGGACTCGGATGTCGGCCACCGCTCTCCGCTTGCGTCGTGTGGCCTCGAGCGTTCTGAATTGCGGCGTGAATGGGCGTCGCTGCGTCAGCTCAAGTACCCATCAGAGCCATCAGCGAGCGTCCCCTTCTGTGCACTACGCGCCGTCCGATTCTGTCGGACCTCAAGGGTCGCGATGGGCACGTTGCTGCCTGTCGCGCCTCTGGCGCCTTGCGGGCACAACAGCGACCATTGGGCGTGGATCAGGCTCCCGTCGTCATTCACATGCCTGCCATGGATCAATCTATTTATACCGCACCGCGTCACGAGCCCTGGAATAAGGGGAAGCGGCCGTCCGGTCCGCCGATCCAAAGGTCGTGAAAGCGGTCATCCGCTGGTCGTAGCTGATGTTTCCTCGCGCGGCTCACCGCGTTACCCGGAAAATGTCATTCGCGAGCAGCTCACAGAGCCGGTTCCCGCGTCGGTTGAATTGCCGCTGGGGTCGACGAACTGGGCGTGAAAAGTGCCCGTCATGGCCTTGCGTGACGGGTCCATGACCAAAGGCTGAGAGTAAAAATAGGTCCCCGCCCAACTTCCGTCCGGGTTAAACGCAAACTGTCGAGCGACCAGGAAGTAATGCAGTGTGCTGCTGCGCTTCCAAACTCCGACAGTGGGTGACTCTTGGAAGGTGATATTGTCGATTTCCATCATGGTGCCCTCGACTGCGAAGGTCTTAATGACCTTGAAGGGTCCCGGCTCTCCGTCGCATGTCCAGACGCCTACGATCACATCCTGCTCGTCGTCAGCAGCGGCGGGCATTGACGCAGATACGCTGAGAACAGCGGCGCTGACCAGTATCGCGAACACTGTTGGCTTATAAGGATTCATGGTGTAGCTCCATTTGGCGATGACGTGCACTGATGTGACTTCGGTGGCCTTAGAATGCCTCCTGCATCGCATGGAGGTCTTTCCGAAGTTCTGATATTTTCTTGAGGAATTCCTCCGTCTGTCTTCGGTCCGATGCCACACAGCCACGAGTACCGATTCGGCACGTTCCGGCTGGACGTCGAACAGCGGGCCCTGTTCCGCGGCGGGAATTTCGTTCCCCTAGCACCTAAGCTGCTAGAAACTCTGATTTTTTTGGTCGAGCGCCACGGGCGGATCGTTGAAAAGCAGGACCTCATGGAAGCGGTCTGGCGCGGTCTTGTCGTTGAGGAAGTCGGGCTCGCCAAAAACGTGTCGGCGCTGCGGAAAATTCTCGCCACCGACGGCGACGGCCGAACGTACATCGAAACCGTGCCTAAACGCGGTTACCGCTTTGTGGCGGCCGTCACGGAGACGCTGGGGCCGGCGAGCCTTGCCCTGCCGTCGGCTGCAGACTCAGGAAGTGCTAGAGCCGAAGCACCGATCGACCCCGCAGTTCAGCCTCGTCCTACAGCCCGCGACGAGACTGAATCGAGTGGTGCCCCCCGCATCCCCTCGCTACCTGGCAAGCGCTGGACACGCCAGCGAATGGTGCAGCTCACGTTTGCCATTCTCGGGGGCATAGTGGGTCTGCTCCTTTGGCAGCGTATCGGAATCAGAGAACCAATCAGCCCGCGCAGAGCCATGCTGGCCGTTCTTCCGGTGCAGAATCTGACCGGAGACCCAGGCCGCGAATACATTAGTGACGGTATGACAGAAGAGCTGATCACACAGTTAGGAAGTCTCGACCCCGAACGCGTCGGCGTCATCGCTCGGACCACCTCGATGCTCTACAAGAAGACCACCAAGACCGTCACCCAGATTGGGCAGGAGCTCGGCGTCGACTACGTCTTGGAAGGAAGCCTGCGTACAAACGCGCAGCGCACGCGCTTCACCGCGCAACTCGTGCGCACGAGAGACCAGAGTCATCTGTGGGCTCAGGAGTATGACCGGGATTCCCAAAATCTCCTGGCCCTTGAGAATGAAATTGGACATACGGTCGCGAAGGAGATCGGTTTTCGCATGACCACCCAGTCACCTAAGCGCGACGAACGCCGGCGCGCGGTGAGTCCGGAATCCCATGAGGCGTATCTTCTGGCACGTTATTACTGGAACCAAGGCGATGAGCCGAGTCTGCGTAGGAGCATCGAGCTGTACCGCGGCGCCCTGGAGAAGGATCCTCAGAACGCGCTTGCCTACGCCGGACTGGCCGATGCTTACAGCGGCCTTTCAGACTGGTATTTGCCACCGCGGGCGGTGATGCCGGAGGCCAAAGCCGCCGCGCTCAACGCGCTGCGGCTGGACGACTCGCTCTCCGCAGCACACAACGCCCTCTGCGTGGTTCTCACGAACTACGAGTGGAACTGGTCCGCGGCCGAACGCGAGTGCCGCCGAGCTATCGAGCTTAATCCTAATTCCTCGGACGCTCACGACAGCTATGCCTATCTCCTCGCATACGTGGGTCGCGCCGCGGAAGCCGCTGCGGAAATTGGGCGTGCCGAGGAGCTCGACCCGCTTTCGTTCCGCATCTACTGCGACGGCGCGTTCGCCGCATACCTGGCGCGCAATTACCCTCTGGCGGAGGAACAGGCCACAAAATCGCTCGACCTCGCGCCGGACTACTTTCTAACGCATTCCTACCTTGCGCTGATCTACGTCCAGATGCATCAGAATAATCAGGCGGTGGCGGAGGCTCAGAAGGCGGTGCACCTGACGAGCAGCCCGCTCGTAGAGGGCTTCCTGGCGTATGTCTATGCCGCCACAGGACAGGGGGCCGAAGCGCGACGGACGATCGATGAGGTGAAGCGACTGCGCACGCGTAACTATGCATGCGCGTTCGAGATCGGCACCACCGAACTGTCTCTCGGCAACACGGATGAAGCCTTCCGCTGGTTCGAATCGGCCTACGAGGATCGTTCCTTGTGCATTACCAGCATGAAGGTCGACCCGAGGCTCGATTCCGTGCATGCAGACCCACGGTATCAGAAGCTGATTCGCCGTGTGGGTTTTCCGTGACACACAAGAGCGGCACGCTCGACCGCCACCCTCCATTCGCGACGGAATAGCCGTCGAGCCGCTTGTGCGTATAGACCCGACCCCGGTCGGTGCGCTCGCCATTGCCTCTCGTCGCCGCGCTGTGCCGCGCTATCCTGGATTGGTAGCGCGCCGGCGATCTTCTGGAACGGCGGCTTATCGCATCTCCGATGACCGTTTGCGGGGAGGCAATCTGGCGGCTTGGGGCACTCTTCGGCCGTTCGCTGAAATTCTTTAGCCTCTCAGAAACATTCCCATTTTGAGCGGCCGGGTTCCGCCACTGAAAACCGCTTGGCGTTCCGCCGGCGCGCCAGCGTCTCGCGGCCGCCCAGCCGGGCGGTGCGGCGGCCGAGCGCGGAAGATCGGCTCATATGGTCGCCGCTCAGCTGCCGCCGGGGTGCGCCTTGCCGTCCGCGGCCGGCGCCGCGCGCAGCTCCGGGACTTCGGTGGGCACCGCCGCCTGCAGCTTCGGCACCGTGTCGCTCAACGTGCCGCGGCCGCGCCCGGCGCGCTCGTCCACGTAGAGCAGCTCGTGCTTGCCGATCAACACCACGTCGCCGTCGTTCAGGTAGTGACGGCGCACGCGGTTGGATTTCACGTAGATGCCGTTGGTGCTGTTGAGATCCTCGATCACGCACGAATGCGCCGTGGTGGTGATCTGGCAGTGGTGGCGGCTGATAAAGCGGCTGTCGATGTGCAGGTCGTTCTCGGGGGTGCGGCCGACGAGGATCCGGCCGATGTGCAGGGCGATCTCCTGCACGGTGCGCCCGTCGGTGGCCACCAGCAGCCGTCCGAGCGGTTGCGCGGGATTGGCCGGCGCCGCCGCGAGCGCCGGGTCGGGCGCCTGCGGGGCGCGCGCGGCGTACTCCGGCCAGCGCAGCTCCTGCACGGCGGCCATGATGTCGGCGCACCGCACGGTGTCGCGATCCTCGGCGTAGGCGGCCATCATCGCCGTGTCGCACAGCGTGTTGATCAGCCGCGGCACACCGCCGGTGTAGCGGTAGATCTCGTGGAAGGTGTCGGCGGCGAAGATCTCCCGGTCGCCGGCCCCGGCGACTTCCAGACGGTGCTGGATGTAGGCACGGGTCTCGGCTTCCGACAGAGTCTGCAGGTGAAAGCGCAGCCGCACGCGCTGCGCGAGCTGCGCGAGCCGCGGCGCGTCGAGCGTGCCGCCGAGCTCGGGCTGGCCGGCGAGGATGATGCGCAGCACCTTTTCCTTGGTGGTCTCCACGCCCGAGAGCAGGCGGATCTCCTCGATCACCCGCATCGACAGGTTCTGCGCCTCGTCCACGATCAACAACACTTTGCGCCCGGCGGCGTGTTGCTCGATGAGGAAATTGTTGAGCGTGGTGATGAGCTCGGCCTTGCGCATCTTGAAGGGCGAGAAGCCGAACTGCACCAGCACCGCCTGCAGGAAATCCAGCGCGGTCACCTGCGTCTGATTGATCTGCGCGACCACGACGTCGGCCGGGACTTCCCTGAGGAAGGACTCGATGAGCGTCGTCTTGCCCGAGCCGATCTCCCCGGTGATCACCACGAAGCCGTCGGTGAACCAGATCGTCGACTCCATGTACGCCTTGGCGCGGGCGTGTTGTTTGGACAGGTACAGGAACTGCGGGTCCGGACTCAGCCGGAACGGCAGTTCCTTGAGTTTGAAGGGCTCGAGATACATGCGTGCGGGCTCGCGCCCGATGTTACGGGATGCGCACCCCGGCGGCCAATTCCGCCACCAGGCGGCGTGCGCGCCGGTCGCGCCCGGCGGCGGTGGCCTCCACGAGGGTGCAGTGCCCGACTTTGCGTCCGGGGCGCGGCTGCTTGCCGTAGTCATGCAGGTGCACCCCGGGCAGCGCCAGCAGCCGCTCGCGCGGCGGGATGCGCCCGATCAGGTTGATCATGGCGCTGTGACCGAGCGCGCGCGTCGCCCCGAGCGGCAGGCCGAGGATCGCCCGCAGGTGATTCTCGAACTGGCTGGTGGCGGCGCCCTCGATGGTCCAGTGCCCGGAGTTGTGCACGCGCGGCGCCATCTCGTTGGCGATCAGCCGCCCGCCGCGCACGAAGAACTCGAGCGTCAGGATGCCGCGATAGTTGAAGTGCCGGAGCACGCGCGTCAGATGGCGCGCGGCGCGGCGCTGCCAGCGCGGCGGTCCGAACGGCGCGCAGGTGAGGCGCAGGATGCCCGCGCCGTGGACGTTGCCGCACAACGGATAGACCACGATCTGCCCGCGGGCGCCGCGGGCGCCGATCACCGATACCTCGCAATCGAACGCAATCCACTCCTCGTACAACAAGGGCACTGATCCGAGCCGCGCCCAGGCGCGCTCGGCATCCGCGCGGGTCTGCACGATCGCCTGGCCCTTGCCGTCGTAGCCCATGCGGCGCGTCTTGAGCACGCCCGGGAGTCCGACCGCGTCCACGGCGCGCGCCAGTTGCTCGCGCGAGTCGACCGCGCGCCAGCGCGTGGTCGGAATTCCGAGCCGCGCGAACAGGCGCTTCTCGCTCACCCGGTCCTGGCCGCAGGCGAGCGCCGCCACCGGCGGACAGATGCGCGCGGCGTGCGCGCGCTGCACCGCACGCAGGCTCGCCACCGAAACGTTCTCCCAGTCGAAGGTGACCACCTCGCAGCGCCGGGCGAGGTGCGTGAGGAGAGCCCGGTCGGTGAAGGCCCCGTGCAGCAGCGGTGCGACCTGACCCGCCGGCGCATCGCGCGCGGGATCGAGGCACAGGAAATCAAGGCCGAGCGGATAGCCCGCCAAAGCGAGCATGCGGCCGAGCTGGCCGGCGCCCACGATGCCGACGGTCATGTGCGCGCGGTCGTGCGCGGATCGGGATTGCCGAGCACGCCCGCGGTCTGCTTCTCGCGGAACGCCTCGAGCGCGCCGTGTACGGCCGGGTGGCGGTTGGCGAGGATCGCCGCGGCGCACAGCGCGGCGTTGGCCGCTCCCGCGGCGCCGATCGCGAAGGTCGCCACGGGCACTCCCGCGGGCATCTGCACGATCGACAGCAGCGAATCCAGGCCGCCGAGGGATTTGGAGTGCACCGGGACGCCGAGCACCGGCAGGGTGGTCTTCGCCGCGGTCATGCCCGGCAGGTGAGCCGCCCCGCCGGCCCCGGCGATCAGCACTTCCAGTCCCCGGGCGCGCGCCCCGGAAGCGTATTCGAACAACAGGTCGGGCGTGCGGTGCGCGGACACGACGCGCACTTCGTAGGGGATGGCCAGCCGGTCCAGCATCTCGGCGGCGGCCTGCATGGTCTCCCAGTCCGAGGAGGAACCCATGATGATGCCGACCAGGGCCTGCATCACGGCATTGTATCGAACAATGCGCGCAAAGCGCGAAACAACTCGCGCCCGGCCGTCCTCATGCCTGGCGCGTGCGCGCGCTCGGCCTGGGCGGCGCTCACCCGGCGCGCCCACGGCTGCGGATCCACGCCGGGGTGAGCGTGCAGCAGCTCATCGAGCGCCGCGGCGCCGCCGCTGATCAGGCGCTCGCGCCACTCCTCCACGCGCCGGAAGCGCTCGGCCTCGCGCGCACTGACCGCTCCCCGGGCGGCGAGCGCGGCGCGAATCGGCTCCGGATCGAGTTCGCGCATCAGCTTGCCGATGTACTGCCGCTGACGCGCGCCGGCCGCGCGAGCGGTGATGCGGCGCGCGGCGCCGACCGCCTCGCGCAGTTTCTCCGGCAGCTCAAGCGCCGCGAGGTCCGCGTCGCTCAAGCCGATCAGGGCCTCCCCGAGATCCTGGGCGGCGTGCGCCGCGCGCTTGCGCGCGCTCTTGCTGGGCCGCCCGGCGTCGGCGGTGCCGGCGGCGCCGGGAGCGTCGCGCGTTGCTGTCACGTTCGGATCACCCTCGCCGCAAACCTAAGTGGCGCGCACCTGCTGCTGCTACAATCTACGCCTCAAACCCTGCGGTCCGATCAGCCACGTGCAACCGACGTCCGAGCTCGCCGGAGCCGACCAACTTGCAGAACTTGTGAGTTTCGCACGCGAGGAGGCGCGCCGACAGGGCGCCTCGCAGTGCGAAGCCGAGGCCTCGGTGAGCCGCGGACTGTCGGCGAGCGTGCGCCTGGGCGAAGTCGACACCGTCGAGTACCAGCGCGACCGGGGACTCGCGCTCACGGTGTACTTCGGCAAGCGCAAGGGCTCGGCCAGCACCGCCGACCTCGGCCGCGGCGCGGTGCTCGAGACGGTCGCCAAGGCCTGCGCCATCGCGCGCTATACCGCCGAGGATCCCTACGCCGGGCTCATCGAGCCCGAAGCGCTCGCGCGCGACATCCCCGATCTGGATCTCGACCATGCGTGGGATCTCAGTCCCGAGCGCGCGATCGAGCTGGCGCGCGAATGTGAGTCCGCGGGGCTGGCCGTGGATGCGTGCGTCAGCAACTCGGAAGGCGCCGTGGTCGGCAGCCAGCGCCACACCGGCATGTACGGCAACTCACACGGGTTCCTCGCCGGCTACTCGAGCACCAGCCACTCGGTGAGCTGCTCGCTCATCGCCGAGGGCGGCGAGGAAATGCAGCGCGATCACTGGTACAGCGTGGCCCGCGACCCGGCCGACCTCGAGGAGACTGCCGGCATCGGGCGCATCGCCGGGCAACGCGCGCTGGCGCGCCTCGGAGCGCGACGGCTCACGACGCGCAAAGTGCCGGTGGCCTTCAGCCCCGACGTGGCGCGCGGGCTGTTCGGGCATTTCATCGGCGCGATCCGCGGCACCAGCCAGTACCGCAAGGCCTCGTTCCTGCTGGATGCCGCCGGCATGCAGGTCTTTCCCGCGTTCCTGCAGATGCACGAGCGGCCGCACATCCCCAAGGCGGCCGCCAGCAGCCCGTTCGACCAGGAGGGCGCCGCCACGCACGATCGCGAGCTGGTGCGCGACGGCATTCTCGGCGGTTACGTGCTCAGCAGCTACTCCGCGCGGCGCCTCGGACTTACGACCACCGGCAACGCCGGCGGGGTTCATAACCTGATCGTGGCCGCGAGCGACGGCGGGCTCGAGGCCGCGGCGTTCCTCAAGCGCCTGGGGACGGGACTGCTGGTGACGGAGCTCATGGGGCAGGGCGTGAACGGCGTGACCGGCGACTACTCGCGCGGGGCGAGCGGCTTCTGGGTGCAGAACGGCGCCATCGTACATCCGGTGCACGAAGTCACCATTGCCGGGAACCTGAAGCGCATGTACCGCGACATCGCCGCGCTCGGGTCCGACATCGACCTGCGGGGCGGCATCCGCACCGGTTCGGTGCTGGTGAGCGAAATGACGGTTGCCGGGCAGTAGCCTCGAGCCGTCAGCGGGTCGACGGTCTTCAGCGCAGCGAGGACTGGCGCGCGGTAATGTGCAGCGCGGGCCGCGGCGCTTCCTCCACCAGCTCTCCCAGCGTGAGCTCGCCGCAGCCCTTGCGGCGCGCCTCATCGAGGCCCGCCAGCACGCGCTCGACCGGCGGGGCCGGCACGTTGCGCGGGGCGGCGTGGCCGCTGCCCTGGTTGCGCGCGATCTCGAGTATCTCGTACACCCCGATGTGGCCGATGTCGCGCGCCGGCACCAGCTCGTCGTAGTCGGTCACGATCAAGAGTCCCGCCCGCTCCAGCGTCTGCGCCATCTGCGCCAGCGCGATGCCGGGTAATCCCAGCTCGTTCGCCAGGGCGTTCACCGTCCAGCGCCGCACGCCGGTGACGTGGGTGCGACCCACGAAGTACATGAGCTTCAGCGCCAGCTGCTCGAGCTCCACGCTCGAGAGCCGCAGCTGCTGCAGCCCCAGGCGCAAGTAGGTGGGATTCTGCACGTAGAAGGACAACTGCGCCCCGGCGAGCAGGATCAGCCACCCGAAATAGGTCCACAGCAGCGCCGTCACCATGAACGCGAACCCGGCGTACACGATGGTGAGGCGCGTGGAGTACACCACGAACGCGGTGAACATCTTGCCGATCGCCGCCCACAGCACCCCGCCGACCAGCGCCCCGGTCAGCGCCGCGCGCCACTGCACCCGCGTGTTGGGAATGAGCATGTAGAGTGCGGTGAAGAACGCGGTGACCATCGCGTACGGGGCGAGCGTGATGCCGGTGCCGCGCAGCCACTGCAGCAGCGGCAGGCGCACCACGTCCTGCAGCGGCACGCTGGCGAGCGCGTGCCGCGAGAGGCCGATGAAGCCCACCAGCACCACAGGTCCCGCGATCAGCAGCGAGGTGTACTCGGCGACGCGCCGCGCAAAGCTGCGCGGCTGGTCCACGTGCCACAGGAAATTGAAGCTGTCCTCGACCTTCTTGATGGTGCCGAGCAGCGTCCAGGCGAGCAGCGCCAGGCCCACCGAGCCGACCACCCCGCTGCTCACGCGGTTGGCGAACTGCACCACGCGGGTGGTGAGCTGGGTGGCTGCCGGATCCCCGACCGGGCGGAAGAACTCGTAGACGATGGGCGCGAGATCCCGGTGCCCGCCGAAGAGCTTCAGGATCGCGAAGCTGAAGGCGAGCAGCGGAATGAGCGACAGGAGCGTGGTGTACACCAGGCTCATGGCGCGCAGGTTGATTTCCCCGCGCGCCAGGTCGCGCACTACGGCATAGGGGTAGCGCAGCATCCGCAGCGTGCCCGCCGCCATCCCCCCCCGCTGCGATGCCGGTCCGAAGAAGCACCAGTCGAGAAAGGACCAGATGCGCGCCCACATGGCTTAAGGATACAGTGCCTGCCGCTCAGGCGCGCTTGCCAGATGACCCCCAACACGGAGGACTGGCGGATCGTGGTGCGCGCGATCCAGGCGCTGATCGAAGAGTGGGCTACTGCATCCCGCGCCGCTCGCGAATCAACTCGTACGCCTCGATGATCTGCTGGGTGCGCTGCTTGGCGTGCGCCATCATCGACTCGGGCAGCCCATTGGCCTTGAGCTTGTCGGGATGGTGGCGGTGCAGCTGGCGGCGGTAGGCCTTGACGAGCTCCTCATCACTCGCGCCCGGAGTGCTCTCGAGCACGCGGTAGGCCTGCTGCAGCGGCTCATCACGCGTGGCCGTGCCGGGGCCGCGGCGCGCCTCTCGAGCGGCGTAAGCGCCGCGCTGGATGCGCAGCACCGCCTCGATG
>JBOIAH010000236.1:0-2098 GCA_050739055.1 Steroidobacteraceae bacterium
ATCCTGCACCTGTTGTATGCGCGCTTCTGGACCCGGGTGATGCGTGACTTCGGTCTGCTGAAGTTCGGCGAGCCGTTCACCCGGCTTCTCACCCAGGGCATGGTGCTCAACCAAGTCTATTCGCACCAGCCGCCGGGCGGACGCAAGCGCTATTTCAATCCGGCCGAGGTCGACACGCGCCGCACCGCCGGCGGCCGTGAAGTGCACGAAGTCGTCAGCGCGGATGCCGGCCCCCTCGAGGTCGAGTACGAGGGCCTCGGCAAGATGTCGAAGTCGAAAGGCAACGGCGTCGACCCGGAGGGAGTGATTGAGCGCTTCGGCGCCGACACGGCGCGCCTCTTCACCATGTTTGCCTCCCCGCCCGAGCAGACGCTCGAGTGGTCCGACGAGGGGGTGCAGGGCGCGGCGCGCTTCCTGCGGCGGCTGTGGAATGCGGTGTACGAGCACGTTGCGGCGGGCGCGGCTCCCCCACTCGAGCCCGGCGTGCTCACCGGCGCGCAGCGCGAGCTGCGGCGCGCGGCGCACCAGGGGCTCGCCCGCGCCACCGACGACATCGGCCGCCGGCGCCACTTCAATACCGCCATCGCCGCGATGATGGAGCTGCTGAACTCGGTCGGCCGCTTCAGCGACTCAAGTCCGCAGGGGCGTGCGGTGCGCCACGAGGCGCTCGGGATCGCGGTCCGGGTGCTCGCGCCCGTCACTCCGCACGTGTGCCACGCGCTGTGGCAGGGACTCGGGCACGCCACGGCGATCATCGACGAGCGCTGGCCGGACCCGGACGCGGCGGCGCTCGTGCAGGACACCCATGACATCGTCGTGCAGGTGAACGGCAAGCTGCGCGGGCACATCACCGTCCCGGTGCACGCCGACGAAGCCGCGGGGCGCGCCGCGGCGCTCGCCGACGAGCGCGTCAGGAAATTCGTGGCGGACAAGCCCGTGCGGCGGGTGATCGTCGTGCCGGGCCGGCTCGTGAACGTGGTGGTCTGATGGCGCCCGCCGCCACGCTGCGCGCACCCGCCGCCACGACACGCCCACCCGCCGCCGCGGTGCTGAGCGCGGCCGCGCTCGCGGCGCTGCTTACCGCCCCGCTCGCCGGCTGCGGCTTTCACCTCGAGGGCCGCACGCCACTGCCGGCCGCGGTGAAGACCCCGTACGTCGAGGCACAGGACCGGCAGAGCGAGTTCGTGCAGAGCCTGCGGCACGCGCTGCTGTCCAACGGGGCACAGCTCGCGCCGCAGAGGGACCAGGCATCCGCCGTCGTCAGCATCATCGAGGACCACGTGAAGCGGCGCGTGCGGTCGGTGTCCAACCTCAACCAGCCCAATGAGTACGAGCTGACCTACACGGTGAGCTTCTCGGTCACCGCCGGGGACAAGGAGCTGCTGGCGCCCGAGGAAATCTCCACCACCCGCAGCTACAGCTTCGATGAGCGGCTGCTGCTCGCCAAGGGACACGAGGAGGAGATCCTGCGCGGCGCCATGGCGCACGACCTGGCGGACAGGGTGATGCGGCGGCTGTCGAGGCTGTAGCGGGGCCCCGTGTCCGCCGCGCCCACTCCGCGCGCCGCCTCCGCGGTGCTGCTCCTGAGCGGCATCGACCGGGTCGCACTCGCGCTGCTGCTGAACCGCTACGCCATCGAGCTCACCCTGGTCGCGCAAGCCGAGGGCATCCCCGGATCGTACTGGGGCGACAGCGAGGCGGGCCTCAGAGGCGAGCGCCTGTACGCCCGGCTCGACACCCCGGTGCACTCGGTGCTGCACGAGGCGAGCCACTACATCTGCATGAGCCCGGAGCGGCGGGCGGGACTGGACCGCGACGCGGGCGGCGATGATCTCGAAGAGTCGGCGGTGTGTTATCTGCAGGTGCTGCTCGCGGATGAGCTCCCCGGCGTCGGCCGCCAGCGGCTGTGCGCCGACATGGACGCCTGGGGCTACAGCTTCCGCCTCGGCGACACGCGCGCCTGGTTCGCGCAGGATGCGAACGATGCGCGCGAGTGGCTGGTGCGGCACGGCGTGCTCGATGCCGCCGGGCGCATGACGTTTGTCACCTCCAGGTTCTGACGCCCGCGACTACCGCGGCGCCCGGCACGACCCTAACC
>JBOIAH010000237.1:0-8382 GCA_050739055.1 Steroidobacteraceae bacterium
AGCTGGAATTCGCCGAACGTCGGGCAGTCGAGTTGCGTCTGAACGTTGGGTGCCTGGCCGCTGATCATGGCCAGGTAATTGTCGAGGCTCGAGTGGCCGATCCCGTAGTAGTTCGACAGCAGGGCCCCCTGCGCCGGGAGCGCGCGCGCAAGATACGCGGCGGGAGAGCCCCGGCCGAAGGCGGTCTCGTACGACTCATTCTCCAGCACGACCACAAACACGTGCCGGATCGGCGGCAGGGCGCGCGCGCGCGCCGGGGCGCCGGACGCGACCGCGCCGCCACCGAGTGCCAGCGTCGCGCCCGCGAGGATGCCGGCAAGCGGCCGGGGTTTCATGCCTCGGGAGTCGGCAGCACGGCGGCCGCTGCCACGGCGTGCCGCGCGCCGAGGCGCATCGCGTGCGCGAACAACGCTGCACAGCCCACGGTGAGCAACGCCGCTGTCAGGAACGCCGCGCCTGGCAGGTGCACCACGGCGTCGTCGCGCGAGAAATAGCCGAATACCTGCGTCATCAGCGGCGGCCCCAGGATGGCGCTCAGGCTGTAGAGGCTCGCGACCGCGCCCTGCAGCTCGCCCTGCGCGTTGGCGGGAATCTGCTGCGAGGCGATCGCGTTCATTGACGGGTAGCTCAGCGCGAAAATGAACGTGGTGAGCGACACCACGTACATCATCCAGCCCTGGGTGACCAGCGCGTAGCCGACATAGGCGAGCACGGCCGCTGCCAGACCTGCGGCGGCGGCGCGCCGCTCACCTCCGACCCAGGGAATCAGCACCCGGGTCAGCACCCCCTGCGCAGTCGCCATGACCAGCCCGACGAACGCGAGTGAGTAGCCAACCCCGGCACTGGTCCAGTGAAACTTGGAGATGGTGTAGAACGCCCAGGTACTCGGCAACACCTGGTGCCCGAGTTGCCACAGGAACAGCGCGCCGAGCAGCCAGGTGATCACCGGGTACTTGCGCATCTGCCGGAGCGTCCCCAGCGGGTTCGCGCGCCCCCATTCAAAGCGCCGCCGCGAGGCCTGCGGCAGCGACTCCGGCAGCGCGAAATAGCCCAGCGTGCCGTTGGCGAGCGCGATGACGGCGGCGGTAAAGAACGGGGCGCGCGGGCCGAAGCTGCCCAGCAGGCCGCCGATGGCCGGTCCGAGGATGAAGCCGATGCCGAACGCCGCGCCCATGAGCCCGAAGTGCTGGGCGCGCTTGGCCGGCTCGCTGATGTCCGCCACGTAGGCGTAGGCGGGCGTGAAGGAGGCGCCCGCGACGCCGGCGATCGCGCGCCCGGCGAACAGCCAGGCGATGAGCGGCGCAAAACCCATGATGAGATAGTCGACCCCGAGGGCGAACAGTGCGAACAGCAGCACCGGCCGCCGCCCGAAGCGATCGCTCAGGTTGCCGAGCACCGGCGCGCAGAAGAACTGCATGAGCGCATACACAAAGGACAGCCAGCCGCCGTAGGCGGCCGCGCGCTCCACGGTGACGCCCGTCAACTGCATGATGAGCCGCGGCAGCACCGGCAGAATGATGCCGAAACCGATCGAATCGATCAGCACGGCGATGAAAATGAAGACGAAGGCGGCGTTGCCGGCTTGGCGCGAGCTCATAGGGGCTTTCGTGAGGGCGCGCTATCTTAGCAATGAACTAACCCGCTTTGCGGCGGAACAGCAGCACCGCGGCGAGCGTGGTGCACAGCGCGATCTCCACGAGTTTCAGCAGATCCTGCGCGAGTGATGCGACCGATGCGCCCTTGAGGAACAGGCCCTGCATGAGCCGCAGCATGTGAGCGAGCGGATTGATCGCGGTGACGAACTGCAGCCACCAGGGCATGTTCTCCACCGGGGTGGCGAAGCCCGACAGCAGCGCGAACGGCAGCAGCACCGCGAAGGCGCCGAGGAACGCCTGCTGCTGGGTATGGACCAGGGAGGAGATGAACAGCCCCACCCCGGCGCAGGCCGCCGCGAAGGTCAGCACCGCGGCATAGAACACCGGCAGGTTGCCGCGAAACGGCACGCGGTAGATAAGCGTCACGATCGCGAGGTACAGCGATGCCTGCACTACCGCCACCACGAGCGGCGGCAGCAGCTTCCCCAGGGCGATCTCGACCGGCGTCGCCGGCGACACCAGCGTCTGATCGAACGTCCCGAGCTCGCGCTCGCGCGCGACCGACAGCGCGGTGATCATGAGCGCGACGCCGAGACTCAGGGTTCCGACCAGGTTCGGCAGCATGAACCACTGGTAGTCGAGATTGGGATTGAACCAGTTGTCGATGACGACGTCGGCGTTGGGTGCGGCGGCGGACGGCGCGCGCAGCAGCGCGCTCGCGGACAAATCCGCCGCGGCGCCGGTCAGGCTCGCACCTTGCGCCTGCACGATGCTGGCCACGTACTGCGTGGTGATGCCCGCGGCGTTGGAGCGCCGGCCGTCGAGCAGCAGCTGCGCGGCCGCGGGCCGGGCGGCGGCCAAATCGGCGGAGAAACCGCTCGGCAGCACCAGGATCCCGATGACGTCCTCGCGCTCGAGCGCGCCGCGCGCCGCGGCGACGCTCGGATAGAGCGGCAGGTGCGTGAAGCTCGGCGAGCCGCGCAGCCGTTGCTGCAGGTCCGCGGCGTAGGGTCCCCGGTCGAGATCCACGATCGCGAGAGCGATGTTCTTCACCTCCATGGTTGCGGCGGAGGAGAAGATGAACAGCTGGATGATCGGCGGGACGATCAGCGACATGCGGGCGCGCGGATCGCGCAGCATGGTGATCAGCTCCTTGCGGACGATGGCGAGCAGACGCTGCAGCATTCGCGCCACTCCTTCAGTCGATCCGCTTGTGCAGCCGGCGCCAGGTGAGGCCGAAGAACAGCACCCCGACGGCGAGCATGAACAGCATGTTGGGGATCAGCACCGACCACAGGTCGCCGGCGAGAAACACCGTCTGCAGCGACACGTTCATGTAGCGCGCCGGGATGACGAGCGTGATGGCCTGCAGCCACCCGGGCATGGAATGGATGTCGAACAGGAATCCCGACAGCATCATCGCCGGCAGGTAGCCGGTCATGAGCCCGAGTTGCGCCGCGGCCATCTGCGTGCGCATGGTCACCGAGATCAGGAGTCCCTGGCCGAGGGCGGGGAACAGGAACACCGCCGAGACCAGCCCCAGGGTGAGCAGCGAGCCGCGCAATGGCAGGTGAAACAGCAACAGCGCGGTGAGCACGCACACCGCCATCGATACCATCGCCAGCACGAAGTACGGCAGGGTCTTGCCGATCAGTATCTGGCCGCGGGTGAGCGGCGTGGCGTACAGCGCCTCGAGCGTGCCGCGCTCGTACTCGCGCGCGATGACGAGCGAGGTGAGCAGCGTCCCGAGCAGCGTCATGATCACCGTCATGGAACCCGGAATCAGGAACCAGCGGCTGATGGCGTTGGGGTTGTACCAGTAGCGCGGCTCGAGGCTGACCGGAACGCTGAGCGCCCCGCCCTGCTGAAGCCCGCGCGCGGCCAGAAAGCCGCTCCAGATCGCACCCACGTAGGCATGCACGAAGTTCGCGGTGTTGGGCTCCGCGCCGTCGACCAGCACCTGCACCCGCGCGGTCGTGTCCTGGGCGGCGAGCAGTCGGTCGAACTCGGCCGGAATGATGACCACCGCCTTGACCTGCTGATCCTGCAGCAGTCGCTTGCCCGCGCGGCGGTCGGTCGCGGGGACCACCATGAACCACTTCGAGTTGGTGAGCGCCGCGGAGAACTCCCGGGCGTCGGCGCCGCTGTCCTCGCGTACCATGGCAATCTTGACGACCGTGGTGTCGAGCGAAATGCCGAAGCCGAACAGGAACAGGAAGGTGAGCGGCAGCACCACCGCGATGATCCAGCTGGAGGGGTCGCGCGTGACCTGCTTGGCCTCCTTGATCATGACCGCGGCGAGCTGCTGCCACCAGGCGCGCACCCGCTGGCCGGTGGCCCTCACGCGGCCTCCCCCTCGATGAGTGCGATGAACGCGTCCTCGAGCGTCGGCTCCGGACGCTCGGCCGTGCGCACCCCCGCCTTGAGCTCATCGGGTGTGCCTTCGGCGATCTTGCGGCCACGCCAGATGAGCCCGATGCGATCGCAATACTCGGCTTCCTCCATGAAGTGCGTGGTCACGACCACCGCCACACCCCGCTGGGTGAGCGCGCCGATGTGGTGCCAGAACTCCCGGCGCATGAGCGGATCCACGCCGCTGGTCGGCTCATCGAGGAACAACACCGCGGGCGCGTGCAGCGTGGCGCAGGCGAGCGCCAGGCGCTGCTTGAAGCCCAGCGGCAGGAGTGCGGCGTTGGATTGCAGGTGGGGACCGAGCTCGAACAGCTCGATCATCGCGCGCACCCGCTCGCCCTTGACGGTGCGCTCGAGCCCGTAGATGTCGGCGAAGTAGTCGAGGTTCTGGGCCACCGACAGATCGCCGTACAGCGAGAACTTCTGGGCCATGTAGCCCAGGTGCGCGCGCGCCCGGCTCGCGGCGTGCAGCAGGTTCACGCCGGCGACGCTCGCCTCCCCGGCGGTGGGCTTGAGCAGCCCGCACAGCATGCGAAACGTGGTCGACTTGCCGGCTCCGTTCGGGCCCAGGAGCCCGTAGATCTCGCCGGCGTGCACCTGGAAGCCGACCTGATCGGCCGCGACGAAATCCCCGAAGCGGCGCGTGAGCGCATCCGCGCGCACCAGCACCCCGTCCGTCGCGGCCGCGCCGCTGCCGCGCGCCGCCGCCGGCCAGCCGCGCGCGAGCAGGCTCTCGCCCTTGCGCGCACCGCCGAGCAACTCGACGTACGCGTCCTCCAGGCGCGGCGCCACGCTCTGGTACTCGGCGCCGATGAATTCGGCGGCGCGATCCGCCTGCGCCACCAGGCGCACGCTCGCTCCCTGGATCACCGCGTCCAGCACCGCCGTGCGCTGCAGCTCGGCTTCCGCCGTTTGCCGCGCCTCACCCGCGGCGACGCGGCGCCGGAACACGCGCCCCTCAACGCGCGCGCTCAACTGCGCGGGCGCGCCGTCGTACAGCAGCCGCCCGCGATCGAGCAGCCAGATGTGCGCGCAGCGCTCGGCCTCGTCCAGGTAGGCGGTCGACCACAGCACCGTGACACCGGCGGTCACCAGGTCGCTCACCATGCGCCACAGCTCGCGCCGCGACAGCGGGTCCACACCCACTCCCGGCTCATCCAGCAGCAGCAGCCTGGGCTGACCCAGCAGCGCGCACGCGAGTCCCAGTTTCTGCTTCATGCCCCCGGACAGCGCTCCGGCGACCCGCCGGGTGAAGGCAGTGAGATCGGTGAAGCGCAGCAGCTCGGCAAAGCGCCGCTGCCGTGTCTGCGCATCGAGGGCCCGCAGGTTGGCGTACAGGTTCAGGTTGTCGAGTACCGAGAGATCCTCGTACAGCCCGAAGCGCTGCGGCATGTAGCCGATCTCCCAGCTGCCGCCTTGCGCGCGCGGCGCACGCCCCAGCACTTCGATGCTGCCCGCGGTCGGCTCCATGAGCCCGGCGAGCAGACGGATCAGCGTCGTCTTGCCGGCGCCGTCCGGCCCCACGAGTCCGAGGATCTTGCCCGCGGGAAGCTCGGCGCTGATCCCGTCAAGCGCCGTCACCGCGCCAAAGTCCTTGCGCAGGCCGAGTACCCGCGCGGCAGGGAGCGTCCCGGCACGCGCGGCTGAGGTCACCGGCGCGGCACTGTTCACCGGCGCGCCTTCAGTGCCCGCGCGCCAGCTCGGGCGCCTGCGCCGCCGGCACCTTCACCGTGACCGGCATACCCTGGCGGAACACGTTGTCGGGATCATGGGCGATGACGCGGATGCGATACACCAGATCGTCGCGCACCTGCTCGGTCTGCACGCTCTTGGGTGTGAACTCCGCATCCGGGGAGATGAAGCCCACCGTGGCGTCGTACTGCCTGCCCGGCATCGAGTCGATCTCGACCTTCACCGGCATTCCCGGTTTGATGCGTCCGAGCCGCGGCTGCGGAACATAGGCGCGGATCCACACCGGCTGGTTCAGCGTCAGGGTATACACGGTCTGCCCGGCCTGCACGATCGCTCCGGGCTCGCGCGCGCGCACCGAAATGATGCCGGCACTGGGGGCGGTGAGCGTCGCGTCCGAGAGTGCGGTCTGCGCCTTCTCGAGGCGCGCCTGGGCGTTGGCGAGCAGCGCTTTCTGCGCGTCGATGTCCTCGGGGCGCGAGCCGCGCTGCTCCAGCGTGAGCTGCTCGCGCGCCCCGGCGAGCTGCGCTTCGCTCTCGCGCACCCGCGCACTCGCATCGTCGATCTGCTGGTGGGTCACGAGCCCCGCCGCGACCAGTTGCCGCTGCCGCTCGAGGGTCACCTGCGCGTTGGCGAGATCCGCGGCGCGCTCTGCCACGGTGGCGCGCGCCTGAGCGATCTCCTCCACACGGTAGCCGCGCTGGGTCTTGTGCAGCTGCGCCTGCGCCTGCGCGACATCGGCCCTGGCCGCCGCCACGTCCTCCTCGAACGGCACCGGGTCCAGCCGTCCCAGGGTCTCACCGGCCTTGACCGCGGCGCCTTCCTGCACGTTCAGAATGGCGATCTTACCGGTGACGCGGAAGGCGAGCTCGACCTGATGCACGTCCACGTTGCCGGACAGGCTGAGCGGTCCGAAGGGGTCCTCGCCGGCGCGCTGCCGCCACAGGTACCCGCCCGCCACCGCCAGCACCGCGGCCGCGGCCAGCACCGGCACGATCAGCCGCCGGTTCACGCCGCCCCACGCGCCTGCAGGGTTGACTCGCTGTTCATCGCTCCCTCTTCGAGCATGGCCCTGCAGTAACCGACGCCATTCCGGGTGCGGATATTGTGCGGGCAATCGCACCGCGGCGCGAACTGCCGGGGCGCCACGCGTGAAGAATCAACCCGGTGCGCCCGGGCGCAGGCCCAGCCCGATCAGCCTGCCCCGCAGCCAGTACACCGGCAGCCCGGCCGCGATGATGAGCAGCGTCACGCCGGTATTGGCCGGGTCGGTGACCACCGCATTCGCCACCATGCCGGCCGAGGCCAGCAGGAACACCGCCGGCACCACCGGGTAGCCCCACACCCGGTAGGGCCGCGGCAGATCCGGGCGCCGGCGCCGCAGTACGAACACCGCCGCCACGGTGAGCGCGTAGAAGGGCCAAATCCCCAGGATGAATTTGTCGGCCAGCTGCGCGAAGTCGTTCGCCAGCACGTACACCACTCCGAGCGCGGTGCAGATCCAGATCGCCACCGAAGGGCTGTTAAAGCGCGGCGACACGCGCGCCACCGCGCGAAACAGCAGCCCGCGGTCGCCCATGGCGAAAAAGACGCGCGCCCCCACCATGAGCGAGGCGTTCAGGCCGCTGAAGGTGGAGATGAGCACCAGGCCCGCGATGGCCCCGGCGCCGACCCGGGCGAGCAGCGGTATGCGCTCGGCGACCGTGGAGGCGATCAGTTTCGAGGCGGCCAGCTGCGGCAGCGGCAACACGTACATGAAGCCGAGATTCACCACCAGGTAAACCAGCGTGACGCACAGGCACCCGAGTATCAGCGCGAGCGGCAGGGTGCGCTGCGGGTTACTGACCTCCCCGCCCAGCAGCGACACATCCGCCCAACCATCGTAGGTCCACATGACCGGAATGAGCGCGGTTGCCACCAGGGATGGCGACACGGTGCTGCTCCACGCGGGCGTGAAATGCGCAACGGTGCCGCTCGTGGCGCTGTAGGCGAGCAGGCCGAGCGCCAGGACCGCCAGGTACTTGGCGTAGGTGGTCACGCTCAGAACCGCGGCGGCGCGCCGTACGCCCACGTAGTTCATGACCCCGACCACCACGATGAGCAGCGCAGCGGCCTCGCGCACCTGCCAGGCGGTGAGCGGCAGGAAAAAACCCAGGTACTCGGCGAATATGGTGGCGATGGCGCCCAGCGCGGCCGCGCGGATCACCGCGAGCTCCGCCCAGCCGAACAGGAAGGCCGGCAGCGGGCCGAAGCTCTCCAGCAGATACGCAAACATGCCGCCCGAGCGCGGCATGGCGGCGGCGAGCTCGGCCACCGTAAGCGCCCCGCACAGCGCCATCACGCCGCCCAACACCCAACACAGGATGACGGAGCCCGGATCGTGGAGCAGGCCGGCGACCGTGGCGGGGACGCGGAAGATGCCGCTGCCGATGGTGATGCCGATCGACACCGCGACGGCATTGACGAGTCCCACCGAGCGCGGCATGCGCTCGCCCCATGCGTCGGCCATCAGCCGTGCCCGGCAGCCGTAGTTGTGCATGATCGAAGCGCACGTTCGTTACGTTTACCACGCTTCGTTGACGGGGGGTAGTTCGGGCGCCGCTCGATTTGAGTTTTTCCCGTGAACGCCAGGCTCGGTCGCTTTACCACCGGCTTTTACGCCAACCTTACGAATGCGGACCAGAAG
>JBOIAH010000238.1:0-1775 GCA_050739055.1 Steroidobacteraceae bacterium
GTCATCGAGCTCGGGCGCGGCTGGGTGGAGCTGTGAGCGCGGCGCACGGGGCCCGCGGTGCTGGTCGCGCATGAGGCTGGCTGACTTCAAGGTACTGACCTTCGACTGCTACGGCACGTTGATCGACTGGGAGACCGGTCTGTACAGCGCATTGCAGGGGCTGCTCGGCGCCGCGAAGATCACGCTCGGGCGCGAAGCGGTGCTGGCGGAATTTGCGCGGCACGAAGCCGCCCAGCAGGCGGCGACGCCGGCGTTGCGCTACCCGGAGCTGCTCGCCGAGGTTCACCGGCGTCTCGCGCGACAATGGGACGTGATCCTGGCGGATGCCGCACATGAGGCGTTCGGCGCCTCCGTGCCGCAGTGGCCGGCGTTCGCCGATACGCCCGCGGCGCTGCAATATCTCAAGCGCCATTATCGGCTGGTCATTCTCTCGAACGTCGATCGGGAGAGTTTTGCCGGCAGCAACCTCAAGCTCGGAGTGAGCTTCGATGCCGTGTGCACGGCGCAGGACATCGGCTCCTACAAGCCCGACGCGCGCAACTTCCGCTACCTCATCGGCGAGGTCGCCAGGCTCGGGCTCGCCCGCGGGGACGTCCTGCACACCGCCCAGAGCCTCTACCACGATCATGCGCCGGCCAGGGCCGCGGGCCTGGCGTCCGCCTGGATCGACCGGCGCCAGGAGCGTGAGGGGTGGGGCGCCACGCTGCCGCCCGAGGGTGCGGCCGCCTACGATTTCCGCTTCGCGAGTCTCGCGGACATGGTCGGCGCGCACCAGGCGGAGTTGCGCGGCTGATCCGCTAGCTCACCACAGCCGCACGCGCGCGTCCGGCGGCAGATACAGCGCCTCGCTGGCCTTCACCTGCGGGAAGGCGGCATACCAGCCGTCGTCGTTACGCACCACGCCGTTGACGCGGTACTTCGAGGGGCTGTGCGGGTTGGACAGCACGATCCGCCGCGTCAGTCCGTCGGTCCACGTCTCGCGCCAGCTCTGGCCGTAGGCGAGGTAGAAGCGCTGATCGGCGGTGAAGCCGCTCAGTACCGGTGCGGCCTTGCCGCCGAGTGAGATGTGGTAGGCCTTATAGGCGATCACGAGACCCGCGAGATCGGCGATGTTCTCCCCGAGGGTGAGCTTGCCGTTCAGGTGCAGGCCGGGCAGGGGCTGGTACTGTTCGTACTGCCGGGCGAGCGCCGTGGTGCGCGCGTCGAAGTCCTTGCGATCCTGAGGCGTCCACCAGTTATTGAGACGCCCGCTGGCGTCATACTTGCTGCCCTGGTCGTCGAAGCCGTGGCTGATCTCGTGCCCGATGGTGGCGCCGATCTCCCCGTAGTTGACCGCGTCGTCGGCGTTGGGATCGAAGTACGGCGGCTGCAGGATGCCGGCCGGGAAGACGATCTCGTTGAGCGTCGGGTTGTAGTAGGCGTTGTTGGTCGGCGGCGTCATGCCCCACTCGGCCCGGTCCACCGGCGTATCGATGCGCACCAGCTCGCGGTTCCATTCGAACTCCGTGGCGTTCGTAACGTCGCCGACGAGATCGCCGCTGCGGATGCTCAGGGCCGAGTAGTCGCGCCACTTGTCCGGATAGCCGATCTTCGGCGTGAAGGTGCGGATCTTCTGCAGCGCCTTCGCCCGGGTCTCCGGTGTCATCCAGGTGAGCGTCTGGATGTCTTCTTCATATGCCTTCAGCAGATTCGCGACCAGCTGGCGGCTCTTGAGCTTGGCTTGCGGCGGGAAGTACCGGGTGCAGTACAGCTTGCCGAGCGCTTCGCCCATCTGC
>JBOIAH010000239.1:0-3167 GCA_050739055.1 Steroidobacteraceae bacterium
AGCCTTAGATGAGCCAGCCCGCCGACACCGCCGCCACGACGCCGGCGGAAGCCCCGTACGGCCTGGCGCGGCCGTCCTCGCCCTGGGTGCGCGCGCTACTGGCGCTCGGCGCGGGGGCGGCGCTCGCCGCAGCCTTTGCACCGCGCGAGATCTGGCCGCTCGCGCTCGTGTGTCCCGCGGTCCTCATGTGGCTGTGGCAGGACGCCTCCCCGCGCGAGGCCGCGCGCCTGGGCTTTGCCTTCAACGCCGGCACGTTCGCGGCCGGCACCTGGTGGCTGTACATCAGCATCCACATCTTCGGCGAGGCCCCGGTCTGGCTGGCGCTCGTGCTGATGCTGGGGCTCATCGCCATCATGGGCGCGTACCAGGCCGCGCTCGGCTACGCGGTGGCGCGCTGGCTGCCGCGCGGCGGCGCGTTGCGCCATCTCGCGGCGCTGCCGGCGGCGTGGCTGCTCGTCGAGTGGTGGCGCGGCTGGTTTCTGTCGGGTTTCGCGTGGCTGTCGCTCGGCTACTCCCAGAGCGACACCTGGCTGGCGGGCCTCGCGCCGGTCGTGGGCGTGTACGGCATCAGCGCGGTGCTGCTGGTGGGCGCCGGCGCGCTCACCATACTCGTGTGCGGCCCGCGGCGCGGGCGCATCGGCGCCGTTCTGGCCCTCACGTTGCCGTGGCTCGCGGGGGGCGTGCTGCGCGAGCTCTCCTGGACTATCGCTTCGGGACCGCCGGTGTCGGTGGCGGTCGTTCAGGGCGCGATCCCCCAGGATGAGAAGTGGCTCGACAGCAACCGCGACACGACCCTCAAGCTCTACCAGACCCTCACCGAGCGCACGCTCGGCACGCAGCTCATCGTCTGGCCGGAGTCGGCCCCGGCGGACACGGCCAACAACCTCGTGCCCTACATCAGCAATCTGTACCGCGAGGCGCACAGCCACGGATCGGCGCTCGTGATCGGCGTGCTGCGCGAGGAGGGCGGTTCGGACGCGGATCCGACGCGTTACTACAACTCGGTGCTGGCGCTCGATGCGCAGGTGAGCTGGTACGACAAGCATCACCTCGTGCCGTTCGCGGAATTCTTCCCGGTGCCGCGCTTGGTGCGCTCCTGGCTGCGGCTGATGAGCCTGCCGTACTCGGACTTCACCCCGGGTGCCGCCTACCAGCCGCCGCTCCCCGCCGCCCACCTGAAGCTGGGCACGACGGTGTGCTACGAGGACGCCTACGGCAGCTCGATGCTCAAGGGGCTGGACAGCGCCGATGCCCTGGTGAACGTCACCAACGATGCCTGGTTTGGCCATTCGAGCGCCCGCTACCAGCACTTCCAGATCGCCCGCATGCGCGCGCTGGAGGCCGGCCGGTACCTCATCCGGGCCGCCAACGACGGTGTTTCCGCGGTTATCGGGCCGCGTGGCGAGGTGCTGGCCCGCGCCCCGGAATTCCGCCCGTTCGTGCTGGTCTCACAGGTAACCCCGCGCACCGGTCTTACCCCCTACGCGCATGTTGGAAACTGGCTCATCGTGATACTGGCCTGCGGGGCGCTGGCGTACGGGCTGGGGGTGCGGAATGATAGGCTGTGGCGGACCCGAACTTAGGTCGGGCGGCGCGGGTCTGTAAGGCGCGGGTCTGTAATGGAAGTGTCATGAACGTGAAAGTCGAATCGAGCCTCAACCTGCCGGCGCGGCGGGCGCTGGCGGTGCTGGCGATCGCCCTGGCGCTGGCGGCGTGCTCGCGCGAGACGAGTGCCCGGTCCACGTACCCCGTCGGCGCGCCGGCGGCGGCCGCGACCGAGCCGGCGCCCGCGGTGCGCGCGCTGCCGGACTTTTCCCAGCTGGTCGAGCGGTACGGGCCGGCGGTCGTGAACGTCGAGGTGCTGGAGAAGGCGCGGCCCGCGCCGGGGCTCCAGGGGTTGTCGCCCAACGACCCCTTCTATGATTTCTTCCGGCGCTTCGGCATCCCCGCCCCCGACCAGGCCCCGCGCGGCGCTCAGCCGCCGGTGAGGGGCGCAGGCTCGGGGTTCATCGTCAGCGCCGACGGCTACATCCTCACCAACACCCACGTCGTGGCGGAAGCGGAGACCGTGACCGTGCGCCTCACTGACCGGCGCGAGTTCCAGGCGAAGGTCATCGGCGCCGATGAGCGCACCGACGTGGCGGTGATCAAGATCAACGCCACGAATCTCCCGACCGTGAAGCTCGGCGATCCGTCGCGTATCAAGCCCGGCCAGTGGGTGCTCGCCATCGGCTCGCCGTTCGGCTTCGACAACAGCGCCACCGCGGGCATCATCAGCGCGACTTCGCGCTCGGTGCCGGGCGAGAACTACGTGCCGTTCATCCAGACCGACGCGGCGGTGAACCCCGGCAACTCGGGCGGGCCGCTGTTCAACATGGCCGGCGAGGTGATCGGCATCAACTCGCAGATCTTCAGCCGCACCGGCGGCTTCATGGGCCTGTCGTTTGCCATCCCGATCGACGTCGCGCGCAACGTCGAGGAGCAGCTGATCAGGACCGGCCGCGTGGTGCGCGGCCGCATCGGCGTCACCATCCAGGATCTCAACGCGCAACTCGCCGAGTCGTTCGGGCTCGACCGCCCGCGTGGCGCGCTGGTCTCCTCGGTGGAGAAGGAAGGTCCGGCGGCGCGCGCCGGCATGCAGCCCGGGGACGTGATCCTGGGCGTGGGCGGGCGCTCGATCGAGCACTACGGCGAGCTGTCCGGGGCGATCGCGGCGATGAAGCCGGGGAGCGAGGCGACGCTGCAGGTGTGGCGCAACCGCAAGCAGCAGAACGTCAGCGTGCAGGTCGCGGAGCTCAAGGAGCAGCAGCAGGCCACCGCCGCCAACCGCGGCCGGCCCGCGGGCAGCGCCGCCGGCCAGCCGAGCGTATTCGGACTGACCGTGCGGCCGCTCAATGCTCAGGAGAAGCAGCAGGCGGGCACGCAGGGGAGTCTGGTGGTCGAGCAGGTCACCGGACCCGCCGCGGCCGCGGAAGTGCAGCCCGGTGACATCATTCTCGGCGTCAACGGCCATCGGGTGCACACCGCGAAGGAACTGCAGGAAGCGGCAAAGTCCGCCGGGCGCAACGTGGCGCTGCTGATCCAGCGCGAGGAAGCGCAGATCTTCGTACCGCTGCGCCTGCCTTAGTTATATTGGGCAAAATCGCCTGCGGCGATTTTGCCGGACA
>JBOIAH010000240.1:0-1973 GCA_050739055.1 Steroidobacteraceae bacterium
AGCCCAAGGCCGTCGTGCGTGCGGGCCGCCTCGTGCGCCGCGACTGGCTGATGACGCTTCAGCGTCGCGACGGGGACGACGGACCCGGACATCGCGCGCGTGACCTCGGGCCGGCGCAGTGCGACCCGCATCCAGTAAGGGTTGGATGCCAGCTTCAGGTAGCCGGCGAGATCCGGCAGCTGCTCGATCTGCGATCCCATGACTGCCGTTTCGACGCTCGGATTCTCGGAACGGGTAATCGAGGGCAGGATCTCGTAGGGCCGCCGCGAGCGCGACAGGGTCGTGCGCATCACCTCGCGCTGCCCGATGAGCCGGGAGGCAAACTGCGAGGTGCCGCCGTGCTCGCTGCCCGCGCAGCGCAGAATGAGCGTGTTTCCGCAGTTTTCCACGATGGTCTGCGCCTCCCCGCTGCCGTAGGTCGCGGAGACCTGGGCAATCGACTGAAATCCAAGCACGCACCGGCCACCGAACTTGCGCAGCCGGGCGAGTGCGTCCTTCAGCCCATCGATCGCTCCGAGGGAATCCAGCTCATCCACGACGAACCACAGACGCAGGTCCCCTTCCGGTTCACTCATGGCCTCGAAGATTGCCAGCCGCATCCAGGTGGCGATGATCGAGCGCAGGGCAGCGATCTGAGCGGCTCGGTAGGGGATGAACAGCACGCCGTTGCCTCGCCGCACCCAAGCGCGGACGGAGAACGCCCGGGCGCGCTGCGCCTGCACGTGCTCGAGTGCCGCAATCGCCGAAACGGCCACCGAACGGATGGAACCGAACATGCGCGCGTTCTCCGGTTCGAGAAATGGCTGCGCGGGAGTACCGGCTACGATCGGACGCAACTCGGTACTGGTCGCGATGGTGAGCAGACGCCACAGCTCGTGCGGGTCGCGCTCACCACGCTCGTGGCAGCGGCGGGTCACCGCCGTCAGAAAGGTGCGTGCGTAGCCGCGCCATTCCCGACCGGAAGGGTCCTCGGTGGATGGGATCAGTCCGCTCGAAAGTTGATCGACGTCCCAGCGCACGTTGATTTCGGCGAACGGATCCCACTTCACCGAGTGCGGCTCGAAGGGATTGAGGATCACATCTCCGCGCCTGCGTTGGTAGAACCGCGCAAGATAGCCTCCGTCGGGATCGGCGATGACGGCACGGTCGCCGCGCCTCAGCGCCACCGCCAGCAGACCCGCAATCGCGGTCGACTTTCCGGTGCCGGTCGTGCCGATCAGCTTGAAGTGCTTGGTCTCGTCGCGGGCCGGTATCAGTACGCCGGCGAGCGTCAGTGGCGGGTCACCGAAGCGCCTCGCACGGCGCCGCGCGTTGCGCTGCGCTCGTTTGCCGTCCGCGACGCAGGCGCCTCGTCGGAGAGTGTCACCGGGCACCGCGCGCAGCGCGAGGCATCCGGCCACGACCAGCATGCCCAGGGCCGGTACCAGCATCGGTCCGCTCCGGGTCCATTGCGTCAACGCGGTGAGATCCATGGGTCAATACCCCTTCACCACGAGGTAGTCGCCGCTCTGCCCATAGACCGGAGCCTTGCGGTCCACCCGCACGCACAGGCGCTGCGTCACGCCGCACCGGCGCAGCTCGATCTGGCCACCCTGCCGCGTCAGGTGCGCCACGCTTGTCGCGAGCGCATCGCGTCGGGCGCTGAGCGCGGCAATCTCCTCCCGCGAGGGCAGAATCCACCACGCGGCGCACAGCGGGACCGCGCAGGACAGCGCGGCCATGCCGACGCTCCACAGCATCACCCGCAGATTCGCCACATGCCGCAGACCGCGCAGGGTCTCGGCAGCGCGCCGACTGTCCTCGCCCAACGCGCGCAGCTCCTCGAGCAACGTCGTGCGGATCTCCTCGCGTGCAATTCCCTCGAGCTCGCCCACGTGGGCCCTGAGCTGCTCCAGCGTCGTCTCCGCGAGCGTCTGGTGAGCATGTGCGCCCTCCAGGAGCAATCCGAGCTTCATCGTGCTGTCGTCCACTTG
>JBOIAH010000241.1:0-13890 GCA_050739055.1 Steroidobacteraceae bacterium
CCTCGGTGGTGGTGCTCGCGGTAAAGCCGCAGGAGGCTTTCGCGGTGCTCACGGCGCTCGCCCCCGCGCTGCGTGCGCGGCGGCCGCTAGTCCTGTCGGTGGCCGCGGGCGTGCGCGTCGCCTCGCTCGAGGCGTGCTGCGGCGCGGGCGTTCCGGTGATGCGCGCGATTCCGAACCGCCCCGCGTTGCTCGGCGCGGGCGCCACCGCGCTGTACGCCCCGCAGGCCGTCGGGGCCGCGCAGCGCACGGCCGCGGAGCGCATCGCCAGATCGGTGGGCGAGGTGGTGTGGGTCCAGGATGAGGACCAGCTGGACATCGTGACCGCACTGTCGGGCAGCGGCCCGGCCTACTTCTTCCTGCTCGCGCAGCTCATGGCCGAGGCGGCCGCCGAGCTCGGGCTGGCCGCCCCGCTCGCCCGGCGGCTCGCGGGCGCCACGCTCCATGGCGCGGGCCTGCTGGCGCATGCGGGGGACGCGGATCTGGCGCGCCTGCGGGCCGAGGTCACCTCGAAGGGCGGCACGACGGAAGCGGCCCTGCGGGTCCTCGACGCCGCCGACTTCAAGGGCACGGTTGCGCGCGCGCTCGCCGCCGCCGTTCATCGCAGCCGCGAGCTGGCGTCGGCGCCGCCGTGCAACCCATGAACGCGCTCATCTACATCGCCGACACGTTGCTGTCGCTGGCGTTGTTCGTGGTGCTGGCGCGGCTGCTGCTGCAATTGACGCGCGCCGACTTCCGCAATCCGATCTGCCAGGGGATCGTGCGCCTGACTAACCCGCTGATCGTGCCGCTGCGCCGCGTGCTGCCCCCCATGGGCAAGCTCGACAGCGCCTCCGTGGTGGCGGTGCTGCTGGTCGCGGCCGTGCAGGTGGCGTGCCTGGCCGCGCTGCACGGCGGCGGCTTGCCGGAACCTCTCACCTTTGTGTACACGCTGCTGCTGCAGATCGCGCACTTGCTCCTGTGGACCTACTTCTACTCGATATTCCTCTACGCGCTGCTGAGCCTCATCGCCCCCGGCGGCTACTCCCCGCTGCAGTCGGTGCTCGCCTCGGTGTGCGAGCCGGTGTTGCGCCCCATCCGGCGCCTGATCCCAACGGTCGCGGGCCTGGACCTGTCGCCGCTGTGGGCGCTCATCGCCATTCAGGCGATCCTGATCCTGATGCGCTGAGCGCGGCGCTCGGTGCCCGCGCAGGGCAGGTGTCCGCGCTGACGGAACACACGCTTAGCGCCGACTTCGCACCGGAAGTCGCAGCATTGCTTGCACCCTCGCGCTGCCCTCATCGGGCGTGCGCGGCGCGCCTCACCGCCCGCGCGCCGCGCCACGACGTGCGGGAAAACCCTGAGAAAAAAGGCATTTCAGCAACAGCGTGAGAAAAAAAACCGCTTGCGAAAGTGCCCGCATGTGCTATTTTCCGCGCCGATTCTCTGCGCGCGCGCCTTTAGCCGGCGGGCGTCTTGACCAACCAAAGCATTCGAGGAGTACCGCAACATGGCGAAAAAGGGTGGCGCACCGACGAAGTCGGAAGTCCTGACACACATCTCCAAAGACACTGGGCTCTCCCGCAAGCAAGTCGGAGGCGTCTTCGATTCGCTCGGCGGGGTGATCAAGAAGAGCCTGCGCGGCAGCGGTCTGTTCACCATGCCCGGCCTCTTGAAGATGAAGGTCGTCAAGAAGCCGGCCACCAAGGCCCGCGAAGGCGTCAATCCGTTCACCGGCGAGAAGATGATGTTCAAGGCCAAGCCGGCGAGCAAGAAAGTCCGCGTGATGGCGCTCAAGAGCCTGAAGGCGATGGTCAACTCGTAGAAGGGTTTTCCCGCAGGTCGCGGGCGCAAGGCCCGGGCGAAGCGCGAGCTCCGCCCGGGCTTTCGTTTTTACGGGCGCAGGAAGCCTTTACGGGCGCATGAAGGCGAGCACCGTGTCGCGCAGGTCGTTGATGCGGCCGTGGAAGAAATGCCCGGCGCCGGCAAGCACGCGCAGCCGCGGCGGGCTCACCCCGGGAAGGGGCGACAGTGCCCCCGCCCAGTCACGCACGGCCTGCGGCGGCACAACCTCGTCGGCGTCCCCCTGCACGATGAGCCAGGGACAGGCGGGAGCCGCACGGCCTACATCGATCTCGGTCCGCTCGAATCGGGTGATGCCCGGCGCCACCAGCACCAGGCGTGCGGGGTGCGCCTCACCCGCGATGCGTACCGCCACCGCGCCGCCGAAGGAAAAACCCGCGAGCCACAGCACGGCCTCCGGCCAGCGCCGCCGACCCCAGGCGATGACCGCGAGCGCATCCGCGGCTTCACCGCGGCCTTCATCGTAGCTCCCCGCGCTCGCGCCCACGCCGCGGAAATTGAAGCGGATCGCCGCGGCGCCGAGCTGCTCGAAGACGCGCGCCACCGTGTAAACCACCTTGTTGTCCATCGTACCGGCGTGCAGCGGGTGCGGGTGGCAGACCACGGCGAACGCGGGCGCGGTGCGCCGCTCACCCTGCTCCGTGGCCGGGGTCTCGACGAGCGTCTGCAGGTCCCCGGCGGGACCTGCGATGGCGATGCGCTCGGCGCGCGGGGGTTTCAGCACCATGGTCGCGCTCGCGGCATCGGTCCCGTTAAGGGGCCGTGGCCTGCGGGGTGGCGAGCCGCACCAGCAGCCGGTTCAGGCGCTGCACGTAGTCGGGCGGGTTGGCGAGCGATGCCCCCTCGGCGAGCATCGCCTGCTCGTACAGCAGCTGCGCGAGCTCGGCGAACTGGCCTGAGTCCGCGACCCCGTCCAGGTACCTCACCAGCGGGTGGGTGACGTTCACCTCGAGCAACGGGCGCGCGTCCGGGGCTTTCTGCCCGGCGGCGGCCAGGATTTTCCGCAGGCGATCGCCCAGGTCGTGCTCCCCGAGCACCAGGCACGCCGGGGACTCCTTGAGGCGCTCGCTCACCCGCACCTCGGTGACGCGCTCCCCGAGCGCATCCTTGATGCGCTTGAGCAGCCCCTTGCTCTCCTTGAGCTCGGCATCGTGGCGCTGGCGATCGGCCGCGCTGGCAAGTCCGCCGAGCTCCACATCCCCGCGCGCGGCATCCTTGAAGCGCTTGCCCTCGAAGCCCTCGAGTTGCCCCATGACCCATTCGTCGATGCGCTCGGCGAGCAGCAGCACCTCGAGGCCGCGCTCTTTCAGGCGCTCGATGGCGGGACTGGCCCGCGCCGCCTCCAGGGTCTCGGCGATGACGTAATAGATACGCTCCTGACCGGGTTTCATGCGCGCGAGGTAGGCGGCGAGACTCACCGCCGGGGTGTCGTCAGTGCTGGCGGTGCTGGCAAAGCGCAGCAGCCCCAGCAGCGCCGGCTGGCTGGCGGGGTCCTGGGCGAGTCCCTCCTTGAGCACCGCGCCGAACTCCTTCCAGAAAGTCGCGTACTTGTCCGGCTCGTCCTTGGCGAGCCGCCCGAGGAGGTCCAGGACCCGCCGGGTGAGGCCGGCGCGGATCGCCTCGACCTGCGGCTCCTGCTGCAGGAGCTCGCGCGAGATGTTCAGCGGCAGGTCGCCCGCGTCCACCACGCCCTTGACGAAGCGCAGGTACAGCGGCAGGAACTGCTCCGCGTCGTCCATGATGAACACGCGCCGCACGTACAGCTTCAGTCCCCGCGCCGCCTCGCGCTGCCACAGGTCAAACGGCGCGCGCGCCGGCAGGTACAGGAGGCTGGTGTACTCGCGCTTGCCCTCCACCTTGTTATGGCTCCAGGCGAGCGGATCGGTGAAGTCATGTGCCAGGTACTGGTAGAACTGCCGGTACTCCTCGTCCGAAACCTGGGTCCGCGGCAGTGTCCACAGCGCCTTCGCCTGGTTCACCAGCTCGTACTCGAGCGACGCTTCACCTTCTTTGCGCATGCGCACCGCGAAGCCGATGTGATCCGAGTAGCGCCGGATGAGGCCGCGCAGGCGCATGGAATCGGCGAATTCGCGGGCGTCGGCCTTGAGGTGCAGGGTGACGGCCGTTCCCGGGGCCGCCTGCCGCACCGTCTCGACCGTGAACTCCCCGTCGGCGCTCGACTCCCAGCGCACCCCCGCCTCGGGCGGCGTGCCGGCCTTGCGCGAGCGCAGCTCGACCCGGTCGGCAACGATGAACGCGGAGTAGAAACCCACGCCGAACTGGCCGATGAGCTGCGAAGCCTTCTGCTCGTCCCCGCCCAGGGTGCGGAAGAATTCCGCGGTTCCCGAGTGCGCGATGGTGCCGAGGTTCGCGATCGCTTCCTCGCGCGTCATGCCGATGCCGTTGTCGGTGATCGTGACCGTGCCGGCCGTCACGTCTGCGTCGATGCGGATGCCGAGCTCTAAGGTCTCGGCGAGCAGCGTGCTGTCGGCGATGGCCGCAAAGCGCAGCCGGTCGCAGGCATCGGAGGCGTTGGAAATGAGCTCGCGCAGGAAGATCTCCCGGTGGCTGTATAGGGAGTGGATCATGAGCTTGAGCAGCGCACGTACCTCGGCCTGGAAGCCGTGGGTTTGCGGGCCCTCCCCGCCGGGGTCGCGAGGCTCGCTGGCGTCGGCCCGTCCGGGCCGGTTTTTCGGGTTGTGTGTGGTTTGCATGCTGGCCGTCCGCCGCGGATTTGCGGCTCTTCAGGCGAGTGATCTTGGGAATCGGCGCGGAATTTTCAAGCGCCGGCGGGAGCGCGCCCGGGCGGGGGTCGAAGGCTAAGCGCTGGGGGGCGCTCGCGGCTCGTGGCGCGCCACCCCAATCGGCCCGCCATCCGCGGGCAAGAGTCACGCCTCTTGCCCGCGAGCTCGAGCAGGTCGCTCGGTGGGCCTGCGGAAAGGGCCGCAGGCCCTTTCCGCCAATCGACTAGATGAGCTGCCGGTATGCGCCCCAGCAGGTGGCGGCAGCGGCGAGCAGCGCCGCGTTCAGGCGGAAGTCCGGCAGCAGCAGCCAGACCCCGAGCGCGGATACGGCCGCGAGGAACGGCGCCGCACCGGCCATCAATTCGGAGGCGGCCGAGGTCGCAACGTGGCGACAGGCGCCGCTCAGATCATCCAGCTCGTCCCACAGATGCAGCAAGACTTCCATTGGCGTGCGACTCTACGGTGCCGCGGCGTGCCGCGGCGTGCTCGTTCTCACATTCGGGCATTCGCTTGCAGGCGCTTCGGGGCGCACGTAGGCTTGAATGCGACCCGTGTCATGCGGACATGACCGAACAAGGCCACCATGCAACGCATCGTCGTCCTGAACCCTAAGGGCGGTTCCGGCAAGACGACCATCGCGATCAATCTGGCGAGCTACCTCGCCTCGCGCGGGCATAAGCCAGTGCTCATGGACTTTGATCCGCAGGGCTCCTCGCTTCGCTGGGTGAGGAAACGGCAGCCTGCGCAGGCGCCCATCCAGGTCATTGCGGCCTTTGAGAAAGACACGCGAACCACGCGCGCGTTCCAGTTGCGCGTGCCGGAGACCGCAACCCATGTCATCGTCGACACCCCGGCTGCGCTCGAGCAGCGCCGGCTGCCGGAAATGACGCGCGATGCCCACAAGGTCATCGTGCCGGTGCTGCCCTCGGATATCGACATCCACACCTGCTCGCGGTGCATCCGCGATCTGCTGCTGGTCGCCAAGATCCGCCGCGAAGACGACCGGATCGGGGTCATCGCGAACCGTGTCCGGCGCAATACCCTCACCTACCAGTCCCTGATCCGCTTCCTGCACACCCTGGGGATCCCGATCATCGCCACCATCCGCGACTCGCAGAATTATGTCCGCGCCGCCGAGCTCGGCATCGGGGTGCACGAGATGAAGAGCTACGTCGCAGCGGAGGACGTCGAGCAGTGGGTGCCGCTCGTGGCTTGGCTCAACGGGGCCGCGGCGGCCCAGGCCCCGCCAGGCACGCCCTCGGGCGGCACGCAGGGCACACCGGAGGCGTCGGGGGGTACGCAGGAGGCGCCCGGGAGTACACCGCAGGCGGGCGGCGACACGCGGGTACCCGAGGCGCAGGCCCTGCCGATCTGATCCTTGGAGGAACGCCACGCGCATCAGGCGCGTGATTCTCGAGCGGCTATTTCCTGGGGGGCTTCGCCGCGCTGCTCGCGGGCTTGCCGTCGGTGGTCTGCCAGGAATCGCGGACTTGGTCCGCCCAGCTCTTGTAGTTCGACCAGGTGTAGAGGTTGCGGGTGATCGCTGCCTGCCGCGCACGCGCGCGCTGCATGCGGTCCAGCCAGTTGGCGTAGGCGTCCGCGCCTCCCGGAGCATTGGCGGCCGGGGCCGGCTCGTGGCTGCTGGGCGGGTCGTCTCGTCCCCTGTTGGATGAGCTCATGGCGAAGCTCCTGAAGGCTTTGGTTTGCAGAGTACGGCGTTCGCTTCGGCTACGCAGGACCTGGTTCACAGGCTGGTCGGCACGCGCGTGCGCCCATGACGCAGCTCGCGTACCGCGCGCGCAAACTGTGCGGCCACGCGAAGCGTTATGTAACGCAACGCCCGAGCCGGCGCAGTTGACGCGCGCCGCCCTCACGCCACGAGCCGGTACACCGGTCGGTAGGTGCTGCCCGGCAGGCGCATGCGCCCCTGCGCGACGAACGCGGCGAGCAGCGCATCGAGCAGACGCATGACGCCTTGGTCGCCGGCGAGCTCGTACGGACCCTCGCGCTCGATCGCCTGGATGCCGTACTCCTTGACGTTGCCGGTGACCACGCCGGAAAAGGCGCGCCGCAGGTTCGCGGCGAGCTGGTGGGTCGGCTGCCCGCGCTTGAGATCGAGCGCGCGCATCGACCCGTGAGTGACCGCGAAAGGCTGCTGAAACTCGGGCTGGACCGACAGCAACCAGTTGAAGTTGTACGAGTCGCTGCGCCGGCGCCGGAACTCGCGCACCGATTCCATGCCGCGCACCATGCGCCGCGCAACCTCCGCCGGATCATCGATGATGACGCTCATGCGGCGCACCGCCTCCTCGCCCAGCGTGCCGCCGATGAAGCGGTTGATGTGCTCGAAATAGGGGGCGCTGTCGCGCGGACCGGTGAGCACGATGGGAAAAGGCTGTTCTCGGTTCGCCGGGTCGAGCAGGATGCCGGTCAGGTACAGGATCTCTTCCGCCGTGCCCGCCCCGCCCGGAAATACTACGATCCCGTGCGCCAGGCGCACGAACGCCTCGAGGCGCTTCTCGATGTCCGGCATGATGGCGAGCTGACTGACGATCGGATTGGGCGGCTCGGCGGCGATGATCCCCGGTTCGCTGATGCCGATGTAGCGGCCGTGCGCGATGCGCTGCTTGGCATGGCCGATGGTCGCGCCCTTCATCGGGCCCTTCATGGCGCCTGGGCCGCACCCCGTGCACACGTCCAGGCCGCGCAGTCCCAGCTCGTAGCCCACGTTCTTGGTGTACTGGTATTCCCCGGCGGCGATCGAGTGCCCGCCCCAGCACACCACCAGATTCGGGGGTGCCTTGTGATCGAGCAGCCGCGCGTTGCGCAGCACGTGGAACACCGCGTTGGTGATCGAGGCGGAGTCGCTGAGGTCGAAGCGGCCGCTGGCGTTGATTTCGTTGGAAATGAATACCACGTCGCGCAGCACCGCGAACAGGTGCTCCTTGATGCCGCTGATCATCTGCCCGTCAACGAAGGCGGCGGCCGGAGCGTTCTGCACTTCGAGCTTCACGCCCCAGGCGTGGCGCACGATGCGAATGTCGAAGTCGCGGTAGCGGTCGAAGATTTCCTTGGCGTTGTCGGTGGGCGCACCGGAGTTGAGCACCGCCAGCGCGCAGCGGCGGAACAGCGGGTACAGGCCGCCCTGGCCGGTGTCCAGGAGCTTGTCGATCTCGGTCTGGGAGAGGTTCTCGAGGCTGCCGCGCGGACCGACGCGCGCGTCGACGAATTCTGAAAAATCGCTGGCCACGGCTTGAGGGAAGCTTACGGAAGAATGTCGATCGGCGCCCCGTCCGGGGTGAGCATCCAGATCTCCACCATGTCGGCGTCCGACACCGCGATGCAACCGTCGGTCCAGTCATGGCTCTCGTAGTAGTCCGCGTCGTGCTTCATGAGGTTCGGCAGACCGTGGATCATGATCGAGCCGCCGGCCTCCCAGCGATGCGCGCGCGCCCGCTTCCGGTCCGTCGGGCTCGGATACGACACCTTGATCGACAGGAAATAATCGCTGCGCGGGTTGCGCACGTCGAGCCGGTAGTTGCCCTCGGGCGTACGGAAATCACCCGAGCGTTCCTTCTGACCCACCGGGGAGAGACCGAGCTCGACGTGGTAGGAGCGCACGACGTTGCCGCCGTACATGAGGTACAGGCGCCGCTCGGACTTCTTCACCACCACGCGATCGACCTCCGGGAGCGCATCCGCGCGCAGCGACACCGGCTGGGCCTGCGACAGAGCGTCCGCGTGCGCGGCTCCCACCGCGCAGGCGAGCACCAAGGTCGTCGCTAAGGTCCTGAAAGACATGATGTTCTGTCTGATAACGGCCAGCCTCGGCGATTATAGGCGAGTGCCACGGCGCCGGGCATGTGCGCCCGTCACACCGGTCAACTGCCATTGCTGACCTCCTGAACGTGCGGCACGACGATCTGCGTGCCCGCGCGCAGGGCGGAGAAATCCACGTCCGGGTTGTACTGCTGCAGCAGCCACAGGGGCAGCTGCGCAGCGCGCTGCGTCACCGTCCACAGCGAGTCGCCCGAGCGCGCGATGTAGACCTCGGTGCCGACAATGCGGTGAGCGGCGAAGTAAGCCGCCTGCAGCTGGCGGTGATACTCGTGCCGCCGCTCCTCGAAGGCCTCGTGCGACACCTTGCGGAAGTCGAGCTTGATCCGGTGCCCGATGAGCACCGGCTTGCGGAAACTCATGTGGTTGAGCCCGCGCAGGCGCGCGGCGCTCACCGCGAGCCAGTCCGCGTAGTGCCCGAGGGTTTCCTCGGCCGCCACCCGAATGGTGTCGTCGCGCGAGACGCTGTAATCGATGGGATCCGCGCTCTGCTGGGCATCGGCGGCGGGACCGAGCGCGGGGCTCAGCGCCTCCGCCTGCGCGGCCGAGACCGGCTGCCCGCGGCTGGCATAAACCGTCACGGTGGCGATCGCGGCCGCCTCCTCGGTGCTTTCGCGCTGCGCCTGGGCCGCCGACACCGCGCCGCCCGGAGAAGCGGGCGCGGCGGCGGCCACGGTCACGGGTGCGCCCTGCGGCAGCGTGAGGGTGCGGCCGGGGCGCAGATGCGCGCTGGTGCGCATGCGGTTCAGGCGCGCCAGCACCTCGATCGTCACCCCATAGCGGTCGGCAAGGCTCGCGAGGGTGTCGCCGCTTTGCACCCGATAGCGCCGCGGCGCGGGTTGCCCGGCGAACAGCTCGGTGGAGCTCAGCGCGCTCGCCAGCCGTTCGCTCGTCCAGTGCTCCCCGTCGAGCGGCAGGCGCAGGTGATAGGCGCGCGGCACGCGCAGCCGGCCGTCCCACACCGAGCGCAGCAGCGCCGGATTCAGCGCCCGCAGCCTCTGCGGGTCGACCTTCAGCGCCCGCTCCAGCGCCGCGATGGGTACGTAGGCGGGCAGCGTGACTTCCTGGAAGCGCGCCTCGCTCTGGCGCGGGATGGGGCCGAAGTACTTCTCGGGGTTGTGGTCGATGTCCAGCGCCGCGAGGAACGAGACGTAGAAGTTGCGCGACGCGAAACCGAAGGTGCGGCTGGTGTAGTGGCGCACGATGCTCACGATGTCGTCGGTGCCGAGCAGCTCCTTGGCGCGGCGCACGCCGGCGGTGCCGTGGTTGTACGCCGTCAGCGCCAGCGGCCAGGTGCCGAGCACCCGGTAGTTGTAGGCGAGCAGCTGCGCCGCGGCCTCGGTCGAGCGGAACGGGTCGAGGCGGTCGTCGACCGAATTGTCGATGCGCATGTAGCGCCGCCCGGTCGAGCGCATGAACTGCCACAGGCCTGCGGCGCCGACCTTGGAATAGGCCGCCGGGTTGAACGAGGACTCCACGTGCGGCAGCACCGCGAGCTCGGCGGGCAGGCCGCGATTGGCGAGCGTCTCCTCGATGTGCGTTTCCCAGGCGCCGGAGCGGACGAGTCCGGCGCGAAAGCGGTCCGACTGGCCGAGCTGGAAACGGATGTCATCCACCGCCGCGCGCAGCCGCGCGGGGGTGCCGGCGGAGCCCCACAGGTCCTTGACGTGCTGCTCGTCGGCGGACAGCGCGGTCGCGCCCGAGGCGATCCGGCGCAGCGCCGCGGCACAGCGGTCCCGCGCCGCGTCCACCTGCCGTTCGCGCGCCGCCGGGGACGCATCGGGGGCGAAGTGCAGCGTGTCGTAGACAACGGCGAGGTTGTATTGATCGTGCAGAAAGCCCGCGTTGGTATCGATCTGCGTGTACACGCGGATCCAGAACTGCACGTCGGGCTCGAGCGCCGCCGGCCGCGGCATCAGGTCCTCGGCCGCGAAGGCCGGCGCGGCGCATCGCAGGGCGCACAGGCCCACGACGAGCCAACGTGCAGCGGGCTGGGTGCGCCGTGTACGGGGTGTCGGGTTCATTTACACCGCGAAAAGCGCAGGATTCTCATGGCAGCTCAAGGACTTGTAGCGTACGCGGCCTCCGTGCCGGGGGGTGAGAAGCCTGAGAAAGTGTCGAGTATCTTGACACCGGAGCATCTTGCGCGTGGTTCCAGCCGCACCGTGTGCCGAACCGCACGCGCTGTTGGGCCTCGGAAACCTCCCATAACGTGCGCTGGATCACACTTGGGCACCGCCGCGACCGGAACATGTCGCATCGCTTCAGCGCCTGCGCTCCCTGGCACGGGTGTTGCTCATATCTGGCCATCAGCGGCAATAGCCGCCCTTTGGGAAGCAAGCAAGCCAGCGGGATAGACCAAGAAAGCACGGGTCCGGATGGTTCGACCGGACACCGCGCCGACCGTATAACAACGAGAAGAAGCTCCTCCACACAAGCAAGCGACCGACACCCCGCGCAAGCGGGGTTTTTTTGGACGGCGGGTTTCTGGCGTGCCAGCTCGGGCTCAAGTGAAAAAGAGAGGCAGCCTCGGGGCTGCCTCGTGGACTGTCAGTACTGTCAGTTCGCGTTGGTTGGCTTGAAGGAGTCGCTCAGCCACACTTGGAGTCGCCGCAATTCAGGCACGTCATGCACCCGTCCAGCATCACCACCGCCGCGGTGCTGCACCGGCCGCACAGCTGCGCGCCTGCGGGGAAGTGCTGCTTGGCGAAGGCATCGGCCTGGCGGGCGCGCGCCACGTACTCGGCGCGCTTCTCGTCGACCAGCTTCTGCTGGTGAGGATCCAGCTGGGTCTTTCTGATGAGCCCGATCGCCTGCAGGTGCTTCTCGATGACGTAGCCGAGCTCGGCGATGATCGAGGGCATGAATTTCCCGCCCGGCTGCCAGTAGCCGCCGCGCGGGTCGAACACCGCCTTTAGCTCATCGACCAGGAAGGTGACGTCGCCACCCTTCCTGAACACCGCGGAGATGATGCGCGTGAGCGCCACGATCCACTGGAAGTGATCGAGGTTCTTCGAGTTGATGAAGATCTCGAACGGCCGGCGCTGCTCGTACTCGGTGCCCTCGTTCAGCAGCAGGTCGTTGATGGTCACGTACATCGCGTGGTCGGAGATCGGGGTCTTGATCTTGTAGGTCTGGCCGATCAGCATCTCCGGACGCTCGAGCTTCTCGTGCATCCGGATGACCTTGGCGGTGTGGCCGTTCTTGTCGCGCACCAGTTCCGGCTCGCCCGGCTGGGGCGGCGGTGCGAGTCGCGCTTCGGCGGCCTTGGCGGAAGCCTTCTCAGAAGCCTTGTCAGTGGCCTTATCCGCCGCCTGGCCCGCGGCCTTGTCTTCCGCCTTGTGCACCTGGTACTTGACGATTTTCCGTTCGATCTTGATGGTCATAATTGTTCCCCGGCCGCGCCTCAGGCGGCCATGCAATACACGACCTGAGGTACTCCGACGGCACCGCGGCAGGTATCTCAGTACCTGCCGAAGTAACCCTCCTTCAGGCTATCGAAAAGATTTGCAGTCGTGTGCAACTCACCGTCGTACTCGATCTCTTCATCTCCGCGCGCTTCCACGACCGTCCCATCATCAAGCGTGAATCTATAGATCGTGTTCTTGAGGTCCTGCTCCTTCACCAGCACGCCCTGGAAGGCCTCCGGGTTGAAGCGGAACGTGGTGCAGCCCTTCAGGCCCTGCTCGTGTGCATACAGATAGATGTCTTTGAACTTGTCGTAGGCAAAATCCGTAGGCACGTTCGCCGTCTTAGAAATCGATGAATCGACCCACTTCTGGGCTGCAGCCTGCACTTCGACGTGCTCCTTGGGAGTGATGTCGTCGGAGGCAGTGAAATATTCAGGCAGTCTCTCAGCATCGGTCGTGCCTCCAGGTTTGGCATTCGGGTTGACCAGCTCGCGGTACGCCAGCAGCTCGAAGGAATAGACGTCGATCTTCTCCTTCGACTTCTTTCCTTCGCGGATCACGTTGCGGAAGTAGTGATGCGCGAACGACGGCTCGATGCCGTTGGACGCATTGTTGGCGAGCGACAGCGAGATCGTGCCGGTAGGCGCGATCGAGGTGTGGTGCGTGAAGCGCGCACCGGTCTCGGCCAGCTCGTGCACCAGCTGCGGGGCCACCTGCGCCACGCGCTGCATGTAGCGGCTGTACTTCGCGTGCAGCAGCCGGCCGGCGATCTTCACACCCGGCCGCCAGCCGTCGCGCGCCATCTCGGGGCGCTTGCGCAGCATTTCCCGGGTGACCGTGAACTCCTCGTTCATGATCGGCGCCGGACCCTTCTCGCGCGCCAGCTCCAGTGCCGCTTCCCATCCCGCCACCGCCATCTCGCGGGTCACGTCCTCGGTGAACTGCAGCGCCTCGGGCGAGCCGTACTTCAGCCGCAGCAGCGTCATGGTGCTGCCTAACCCTAAGAACCCCATGCCGTGACGGCGCTTGCGCAGAATCTCCTCGCGCTGCTGCGCGAGCGGCAGCCCGTTGATCTCGACCACGTTGTCGAGCATGCGCGTGAACACCTTCACCACTTCGCGGTACTCTGACCAGTCGAATTCCGCGAAATCCCCGAAGGGATGCCGCACGAAACGCGTTAGGTTTATAGATCCTAAAAGGCAGCTGCCATACTTCGGCAGCGCCTGCTCGCCGCAGTTCCCCGTCACCAGCCCGTTGAAGATCAAGTTGTTCTTGTCAGGTTGAGTAGTATCAAACACCGCCTCGCGGCCCACGTGTTCGATGCTCGCAATCACGCTGACGAACTTCTCCTGGTACGCCGTCGGGTGTTGCTCTCTCCACTCGCGATACTTTTGATTCTTCGCGTCCGTAATGAAGCCGATCTCTTGCATGAAACGATCGCGCGAACCCGACCCGATGATCAGTTCGTAGTCCGCCTTGCAGTTGTACAGTTTCCGACCACCATTGCCGTCCGGCAGGGCGCGTTGTCCGGGATCGCGTCGCTTCAGCACTCTGCTGAGGATGCCAAAATTGGCCAACAGCACCTGCACGTCCTTCAGCAACGACGGGACGCTGCTTGCCAGTCGAATGGTGCAATATGCGTTCCGATCCTGACGCTGCACGGTGCCATCGCTTTGGAACAGCCCGCGCAGATAGCCGCGGATACACTCTTCGTTGCCGCGCCACACGACCTCAGGCACGTGCTGCTTGGATTTGACGGTAAAGCCGTACCGCTCCAGCGCCCGCGCCAGCAGTACTGACCTGATCATGAGGAGATTTCGCTGCGGTACGGCGACCGCGCTGACTCGATATTCGCGCATGCTATCGGCCCAGCCGCTGATCAGCGAGTTGATATGAGCAACGACCTCCTGTGCATAGTTCCGATCCTCGCCCCACAAGTTCACGACAGCGGACATTTCGCCGCCACGACCGGTGAAGTATCCATCGCCCGTCAGTAACCCCAGGAGCGTGCCAAGTTCCCTGGATCCGTTGCTCCCGAACTGTCCCTTACCGGACTGGAC
>JBOIAH010000242.1:0-1964 GCA_050739055.1 Steroidobacteraceae bacterium
AAGCAGGTGAGCGCCTCGCGGAACAGCAGCTCGACGTCCTCCGGGATGTAGGTGAAGCTGAATTTCTCCCGGGCGCGCTCGACCTCGGTGAACTGTGGCGACAGCTCGATGCGCGCCGCGCCGTACACCCGCGCCGTGAAGCGCAGGAAGATCGGTGCGTGGCACGCGTCGCACAGGTACACCACCCCGACCTGCTTGGGCCGGTACAGCTGCAGGTCCTCGAAGCGCGGCACCGCGCTCGGCGTTATGTGGGCCACCGTCTGGCAATGCGGGCAGGTCACCACCAGGTTCTTGTCCTGGTCGTGGTGTATGCGGCTCGCTGAATCGATGTACAGGGACATAGCTAAAGCGCCCGCGGCTGTTGTTGGTAGTGTGGGCCGCGCCGTCCAGTCCATGTTAACCGATCGCGCCTGCAGCCACCTGTCTAAGCTCGAGCCGCCGGCCGTGACGTCAGGTCAGGGGCGCGTTATGTCACGGGCCGGTCCCGGCATAGGCGAGGATACGCGCCGCCAGCGTCGCGTAATCGCCGCTGAAGTGATGGCCCCGGCCGATCTGCTCGCGCGCGATGCCGCCCGCCGCCGGCAGCCCCGGACAGATCGAGTCCGACTCGCCCGCGCCGTAAATGCACAGCACCGGCACGTGACGCACCGCCGCCAGTTCGGCAACCGTGGCGGGCCCCCGGTCGTCGCGGCCGATCCAGTCCGAGATGCGCACCTGGAACGAGGCATTGGAGTCGATCCCGAGCAGGCTCACGCTCGCCACGCGTGCGTGCAGATCCGCCGGCAGGCGGTTGACCACGAACGGCAGCACGTCCGCCCCAAATGAGTATCCGACCAGCAACACCCGCTGCTTGTTCCAGGCCGCGAGGTAGTGGCGCAGCAGCCGCACCACGGCGTCCGCGGTCTCGCCGGGGCTGCGCGCCGTCCAGAAGTACTTCAGCGAGTTGAGGCCCACGGTCGGCACCCCGCTTGCCGCCAGGTGCGCGGCCAGCTCCTGGTCGAGCCCGGCCCAGCCGCCGTCCCCGGTGAGCAACAGCGCGAACTCGTCCGAGCTGCCGGTGGCGTGCACCTCGTTCACCGGCAGGTCGCTGATGTCCGCGGGGCGCTGCGGCACGGCCTCCAGCTGCGCGGTGAGGCGCGCGTAGGCGGCGCGAAACTGCGGCATCCAGTTGCGCTGCACCGAAAAGCCGTGACCCACGAGCGGCAGCCGCACGATCTCGCCGTTGGTCACCTGGGCCGTAAACGCCTCGGCAGCGTGCGGGCTGCACACCTGATCCTTCTCACCCTGGAACGCGATCCAGGGCTGGCGCAGAGTGGTCGCGGGCTCGAACACCAGCTCGTGTCGCCGGTTCGGCGTGTAATGCAGCCCGGCTCCCGGGCACAGCTGCGCGCCCGCGAAGTCCTGGTCCGGGCAGAAGCCGAGACTCAGTGCGCCGGCAAATGTGCCGGGAGGGGACTGCACCAGCGCCGCATAGACGACCGTGGCACCGGAGGAGTAGCCGACCAGCACCGGCACGTGATACGCGCTGATGCCGATCTCCCTCTGGATCTGGTGACTGAGGGCCTCGAAGTCCGCCGCGATCATCTGGCAGGGCGCCCCGGGGCGCTGCGCGGCGCGGCCAAGGCTCCCGAGGTATTTGCGGATGTCGACACCCACTATCACCGCGCCCAGGTCGCGCAGGTTCCGTGCCATGTTGAGCACGCCGAGTTCCCAGCCGCCGTCGCCCGAGAGGAAGATGGCGACGCTCTTCGGCTGGCCTTCGGGGATGTACACGGCCACGGTGCCAAAGCGCCCCGCCGGCAGGTGCGCGTCGGCGCCATCGGCGCGCGGATGAGAGGCCGGCGCCGCCGTGGTCGCGGCGGCTCCCGGGGGCAAAGCGCCCGCGCCCAGCAGCGCGAGGCTCGCGGCAACCATCCTCAGTGTCATCGGGCAAACAGCTCCTTCATTCCGCCGGCGATCAACAG
>JBOIAH010000243.1:0-6084 GCA_050739055.1 Steroidobacteraceae bacterium
GCGCAAGCACATAAGCGTAATGGTATTGGAGCTCGAGGTTTTCGCTCGCCGCCCGGGCAGCCTTCTCGAGCAACGGAAGCGCCCGGTCGGTGGCGTGCCTGGAGGCAAGAATCCAGCCGAGCGTATCAGCCACGGCGGCGGAGGCCGGTGCGAGCTGGTAAGCGCGCTCGGCGATCGGCTCGGCGCGGGGATCGTGCAGCTGCTCGTAGGTCCACGCGAGATTGTTGAGAGCGAGGACGTCGGCCGGCACCTGCTGCACGACCGTCTCGAACTCCCGGGCGCACTGCGGCAGTAACTTCTGCTCGAGATAGAAGTTCCCCAGCACACTGCGAACGCGGTAGTCGTTCGGCTGGGCGGCGAGCCACTGCTGCAGCGGCCCCTCGGGCGCCGGCAGTTTCGCGGCGCGCCTGATCTGGTACAGCTTCACGGCAACCGAGGCGCTGGGGCGCCGCCGCTGCGCGTCCGTATAGGCGGCTGCGGCGAGCTCGAGTCTGCCGGCGGCGGCCTGCACGTCGCCCTGCAGCACGAGCGCATCCGGATCGTTCGGCCGGCGTGCCAGCAGCTGCCCGACGCGCGCCAGTGCCGCGTCGTAGCGCTTCTCGCGCACGTCGATCAGGCACAGCGCCGCGACCGCCGGCGTCCAACCGGGCTTGAGCTTCAGCGCCCCCTCGAACGACTCGCGCGCCGCGGTCGGCTCGTCCAGCGCCAGTTGGGCGCGGCCGGAGTTTAGCCAGTACCGCGCCTCGTCTGGGGCGAGCTCGGTCGCACGGCGAAAGCGCGCCAGCGCCGCAGCGTATTCGCGCCCCGCCATCAACACGATCCCCGCCTCGTTTACCAGGTCCGGACGTCGCGGCTGCGAGGCAAGGGCGCCGTCGAGCTCGGCGCTTGCCTGCGCCAGGTCGCCGCGCGCGAGGCGCAGCTGCGCGATCGCAAACTGCAATTGCGGGCTGGCGGCCGCGCCGCCGCCGGCCTGCAGCAGCTGCTCGGCCTGCGCGAATTCCCCGCGCCGCATCGCCAGGTGCGCCAGCGCGATGCGCAATGCGACGTTGTGCTCATCGTAGGTGAGCGCGGTCCGCAGGGCGTTTTCCGCGCCGGCGGCATTCCCGGTGGCCAGATCGACCCGCGCGAGATTGGTCAGCGTCAGGACATCATGGCCGTTCGCGGCAAGCGCTGCGTCGAGCAGTGCGTGCGCGCGCCCGTACTGCCACTGGGTGGTGAAAAAAGCGGCGGCGAGATTCAGCGTCGCGGGATCCTTGGGTCGGGCTGCGAGAAATTCCTCGACCTGGTCCTGCGCTGCACGCGGGCCGCGGACCGCGTCCACGGCGGCCACGAACAGCGCATCGCGCGGCGGGTCCGGTGCACCGGCGGCGCCCGGTGCGAGCAGCTCGAGGGCCTGCTTTGCCCGACCGGAGACCAGGTACGCGCGGGCGAGAGAGAGCTTGAGAGTGCGGTCCGAGGGATGCACGCGCACGCCGTGCTCGAGCGCCTCGACGGTGGAGTCAGACTCACCCAGCCGGCTGCTCGCGGCCGCGAGCAGCGCGTAGAGCTGAGGGTCTGCGGCATTGGCGTCGAGCGCCGGCGTGAGCACCCGCAATGCCTCCTCCGGCTGGTCCAGTTGCAGGCGTACGCGCGCCAGGAGTTTGCGCGCCTCGAGATTGTCCGGGGCCCGCTGCACGACCTGTGCGAGCTCGGCCTGCGCCTGCATGAGGTTGCCCTGCGAGAGCTGCGCTACGCCGAGCGCCATGCGCGCCGGCAGAAACTCGGGCGATGCCGCGGCAATGCTCTGCAGTTGCGCAATGCCGTTCAGGTAATCCCCGTGGGCGAGCTTGATACGCGCGCCGAGCAGCCGGGCGACCGGGGCGTCCGGCACGAGCGCCGCGAGCGCCGTCTGGCTCCTGGCCGCCGCGGCGATCCTGCCGTGCGCCAATTGCGCTTCGGTAATGACGGCCAGCGCGAGCGCACGTTCGCCGACGGGAGTCGTGCCCGACATGCGCCGGCGGGCCAGACCCATGGCGTCTTCCGCCGCCGCGTATTGGCCGCGCTGCGCGAGAATCTCACCCTTCAGGAGCGCCGCATCCGCCGAGGCCGGATCCTCGGCCATGGCGGCCTCGTCTTCCTTCAGGGCCTGAGCGGGCTCACCCTGCATGATGAGCGCCCGGGCACGCGCCAGCCGGGCGGCGGTGAGATCCGGATGCGCCGCCAGAACCGTCGTCAGAGCCGCGAGCGCGCGGTCCGGTTGGCGCAGCGTGTTGTAGGCGCGGGCCAGCGCGATGCTTCGATCGGGCTCCGGGAGAGCGACCTCTCCATGGGAGATGGCGTCGATGAGGGACTGAGGCCGATTCGCTGCGAGCCACGTCTCGACTCGCAGCGCATCCACGGCGCGCCCCTTCACGCCGGCCTTCATCGCGCGATCGAGGTCCGCCTGCGCTCCGACCGGCTCGCCGGACAGCAGCGAGATCCGGGCGAGCAGCAGCCACGCCGCGCCGTTGCCAGGTTCGCGCTGCACGGCTTTTTGCAACTCGATCGCCGCTCGCCCCCAGTTCCCCGACTCGAGCGCGCTCTGTGCCCGCTCGATGCGCTGCGCAGTCGAGACGAACGCATCGCACCCCGCCACAACGAGCGCGAAGAGTGCGACCTGGACCGTGCAGAGGCGGCAAGCGGTCACGATGCCGGGTCTTCGTCCCGTCCGGTGCTCAGGCGCAGCTGCGGAGCGATGGCGGCGGCGGATGATTCGAGCAGCGCGCGCGCCGCCTCGCACCCGGAAGTACAGACTGCCCGTATGGCGAGGAGCGAGGAAAGCGGGTCGGCCGCCAGCGCGGAAATGCCGTACCACAGTTGCGAGGCCAGCGGCACGACGAACGTTCGCTCTCCAATCTGAAAGCGCGACCAGATGATCGATTTCTCTCCGCCAGGCTCGACGATGATCGCCTCCCGCCACGGGCCGGAACGGGAGTGTACGACGTCCGCGGCAAGCAGGCGCCTGGAGTCGGGGTCACCGAGCGCCGAGTTGTTATAGGCGACGAGCTTGGCCCCCTGGCTCTGCCGGCGGTAGACCACGGCGTACAGCTCGACGGAACGCCCGCTTGCAGAGACGTACCTGCGCAGGTCTGCCGCCGAAGCCTGGTGAAATTCAGGCTTCCAGTGCCCCGGGTCCACCGCTTCCGGGCCGCGCCACGGCCCGCGCCCGGCCGGCCACTCGATGGCCACGGTCGCCGCGGGCCGGGCCCGCAACAGCACACCCGCATACACCAGAACGGGGAGCGCGCCCATGCAGATCAGCGCCGCCGCGCAACTGGTGGCGTTTACCCGGGTCGCCGACGGTGCAGCGACCGGTGCGTCAGGTGCGCCTGGCGGGCCCGAGCTCCCCAGGGGCGCTCGCTCGGCGATCCAGAGAAATCCCGCGAAGCCGGCCGCGAACACGCCCCAGCCGAACCAATAGTGATCGACCGTGATGAGGAAAGTCCGCATGTCGGTTGCGTAGGCTGCGACCGCGATCACGAAGATGCGCAGCCAGTTGGCCAGGAGGGAAATTGCGGCCATGAGAGCGAGCCAGCCCAGGCGCCGCCTGAGGGAACCCTCGAGCAGCTCGCCGTACAGGCCGGCGAGCGCGAGCCCGACGATCAGAAAGTGCAGGCCGCTGCAGCCGCCGGCAATCTCGAGTGTGCCGGCGGGGACATGAATGTAATTGCCGTGCATGTAGGCGGGCATACCCGTCAGCCAGATCAGCACGCCGGTCGCTTTCACGCTCAGGCGCTGCAGAACGTCCACGAGATCGCCCCAGAACGGCAGCGCGAAGTACAGAAAGCCGATTGGAAAGACGAGCAGGCGCGCCGCGCGCCACCCGAGAACCGCGAACAGCGCAGAGAATATGAGCATCGGCAGTGCGACCAGGTGCAGGTCCTGAATGCCGGCGCGCCAGAAAACCAGCCAGGCGGCGCTCAGCAGCGCCACCGCGGCCAGGGCCTGCGGCGCGGCGCGCACCGCAACCGCGTCGAGTCGGGCGCGCTCCCTCCACATGAGCCACAGCGACGTAAGGAGAACCAGGAAGCCGTGTGTGTAGGTTCTGTTCTGCGTGTCAGTCCACAGTCCATCGAGCGCCACGGTGCTCGGCCAGCAGATCAGCGCGGTCGCGAGCAGCAATCCGCCGATGATGAGCAGGCGCCTCGTCGGCAACGCATCCCTCAGGCGCCAGGGGCGCGCAAAGCCGGTCAAGCGGGGCGCAGCAGAATGGTCGTGCCACACTATTGTTCTTCACGCAGTCGCCCACCGGCGCGCACCCCGAGCGTTCTCGGACGTCGAGCCGGTATCCAGCTGATTATTATCAGGCGAACGGCGGGCGCCGGGGGTGGAACTGCTTGGCAATTCCACGCCGCGCGCCGCGCGGCGCGAATCACCTCGTCAGATGCTCTTGCTCGCGACGTTCGACAGCGAGCTCTCGGTCCCGGTGTTGGTGTACGCCTTGACGGCGAAGTACCAGGTTCCCGCCGCAAGGTTCTGCACCACGTAGCTCGTCGTAGCGACGCTCGTGATGTTGACCGACTGGGTCATTGCGTTGGCATTCGTGCCGTAATAGATCCGATAGCCGGCGAGATTGGTGAGCGGACTACCGTCGGTGTTGGTGGTGGGAGGGGTCCAGGACAGCGCAGCGGTGCCGGCGGTCGGTGGCGCCGGGGCCGCCTGATTTACGCTAATGCTGAACGCAGCGAGTGAGACGCTCGTGGTGCCGTCGGTGACCGACACGACGATGTTCGGGTAATCGCCGACGCTCGCGGCCTGGGGGGTCCCTGCGAGCTTGCCCGTGGTAACGTCAAAGGCAGCCCAGCCCGGTGCGTTGCTGATCGAAAACGTCAGCCGGTCGCCGTCCGCATCGTTGGCGGTCGGCGTGAAGCTATACGCCTGACCGGCCGTCACCGAGGTGGCGGCCTGCCCGGAGATGGTCGGCGCCGTGTTGGGCGCAGGGTTGGAAACCGGCTGAGAGGCCGTGCCGGTGCTGCTCCCGCTCCCACCGCAACCGGCGAGAACTCCCAGCCCAAGACCGAGCACGCCGGCCGCCCGGATCAAACCAGAGCAGTTCACGCGCAAAGCTCCTCCACCCTCGGGGGATCCCCCGAGGGGCAATCCCCCGGGCTCTGGATCCCGGCACCGGTTGCGGGCAAGCGAGACCGCCCCCGGCACCTGTACCGTGCAGGAGCAAGGCCTGTGCCTGGGACATAATCTTCTTACTGGTCAATTACTTGGGGTCTAGAGGACCCCGATTTGTGCAGGCGATGCCCGCTCACGCGTCTGCGCCCACCGACAGCTCATGCATCGGCGGCCTCGGTGCCGCGTCTAGATCATTGATTTACGAAGGAAAGCTCCTGTCGCGGTCGCCCGACAGCTGCGCAACCGGGGGCCGCGGCACGTGCGACAGCTGTCAGGAAAATTAACAAAGTCTTTCGGCAAGCGGGCGCGTGCCGGAGCAGGCCACTGAATTCCCTGCCTTTTCACGGCGCTGGCATGGATTTCGCTCCAGTTGCCCGAGGTCTGGGGAGGAAGTTCAGGTGCGAAGGGTGCCGCGGGGCTTCGGTCTGGTCTGGCTGCTGTGCGCACTGACGCAGGCGGTGGCGGGGCCTGCGGTCGCGCTCGATAACGACTACGCCTCGGTGGCCTCGACGGTCTGGACCACGGTGCCCGAGCCCGCAACCCTTGCGCTTCTCGGTTTCGGCATGCTCACCCTCGGATGGGCGCTGCGCCGCCGGCGCAAGAGCAAACGGACCAAACCCTGACGCGACCCCGTTTCGAGCGCTGCGCTCAGGGGCCCGTCTGCTGCACGGCGGCCGGCAGCGACAGGTCGGCAGCCGTCACGAATTTTCCTTCCGCCGTTATCGCCGCAGCGTTGATGCGGTTCTCGAGCTCGCGCACGTTGCCGGGCCATGCGTAGCGCTCGATCGCGCTGACGGCCTCCGCGGCGAGCCGCAATACCGGCCGGCCGAGCCGCTTGCACGACTGCAGCAGCAGGTAATTGGCGATCAGCACGACATCGGATCCGCGCTCGCGCAGCGGCGGGATGCGCACCGAGACCTCGCTGATGCGGTAGTAGAGATC
>JBOIAH010000244.1:0-1600 GCA_050739055.1 Steroidobacteraceae bacterium
AGCCACCACAGCACCGCGCAGGACAGCGACAGGTCGAGCACCGAGAGCACGATCTGCGTGAGCCCGATGGCCGGCCCGGGAGCGCGCAGCGCCCAGCCGCGCAGCTCGAGCGTGCCGCGGGCGAGGCAGGCCCAGGTGGCGTAGGCCGCCACGGCGCACAGCAGCAACGTGCCGGCGAGCAGCGCCCAGTTGTGGTGCAGGTGCAGGATCCGGGCGGCGTGCACCGGGGAGAAAAACAACGACAGGCCGGCGATGGTCGCGAGCCCGATGCCGAGCGACAGGCTGCAGAACGCCGAGATCGTCGCCACCTCGATGGCGGTGACGCCCGCGGTCGCGTACAGCCGGAAACGGATCGCACCGCCGGTGAAGGCCGCGAACCCGAGCGTGTGCCCGAAGGAATAGGCGATGAACGAGGTGAACAGGATCCGCGGGTACGGGATCGCGCGGCGCAGGTAACGCAGCGCCAGCACCTCATAGGCGGACAGCAGCCAGTAGCTGAGCGCGGTGAACCCCAGGGCCGCGAGGATCTGGCGCCGCGGGATCGCGTGCAAGTGCGCCAGGACGTCGCGGACGTGCAGGCGCGAGAGCTCGTGGTGCAGGATGAGGACCACCCCGGCGAACACCACCAGCGCGGCGAGCGGTCCGGCCCAGCGCCAGCTGCTGCGCTCCTGCATCAGTTCACGTTGCGCTGCGGCGGGTGCCGGCAAGCTCCTTGCACCTCAAGCTTTAGCGGGTGAGCGGCTTGTACCTGATGCGATGCGGCTGCAGCGCGTCCGCGCCGCGGCGACGCTGGTAGTCCGCGACGTATTCCTGGTAGTTCCCCTCGAACCACACCACCTGCGAATCTCCCTCGAAGGCGAGCACGTGGGTCGCGATGCGGTCCAGGAACCAGCGATCGTGGGAGATCACCACGGCGCAGCCGGGGAAGCTCAGCAGCGCTTCCTCGAGCGCGCGCAGCGTCTCGACGTCCAGATCGTTGGTCGGCTCATCGAGCAGCAGCACGTTGCCGCCCGCGCGCAGCACCTTCGCCAGGTGAACGCGGTTGCGCTCGCCGCCCGAGAGCTCGCCGATCAGCTGCTGCTGCTGCGCGCCCTTGAAGTTGAAGCGCCCGACGTAGCCTCGCGAGGGCGTCTCGTAGGCGCCGACCTTGATCACCTCCAGGCCGCCGGAGATTTCCTGCCAAACGGTCTTGTTATCATCGAGCGTGTGGCGTGACTGATCGACGTACGCGAGGCGCACGCTCGGGCCGAAGCGGATCTCGCCCGCGTCAGGCTGCTCGGCGCCGGTGAGCATGCGGAACAGAGTGGTCTTGCCCGCGCCGTTCGGGCCGATGATACCGACGATGCCGCCGCGCGGCAGGTTGAACTCGAGGTTGTCGATCAGCAGCCGCTCGCCGTAACCCTTGCGCAGGCCCGCCACCGCGATGACGAGGTCACCGAGGCGCTCCCCTGGCGGGATGTAGATCTCGTTGGTCTCGTTGCGCTCCTGGAACTCGCGCGAGGCGAGCTCCTCGTAGCGCTGCAGGCGGGCCTTGCTCTTCGCCTGGCGGGCCTTCGGGTTCTGGCGCACCCACTCCAGCTCGTGCTCGAGCGCCTTGCGC
>JBOIAH010000245.1:0-4124 GCA_050739055.1 Steroidobacteraceae bacterium
GTGTACACGCGAGTGCTGACGGCGCCGCAGCTGCGGCAGGCGCTCGGGCTGAAGTAGGTACGCCGGCCGCGCCGGTCGAGCTCAGGCAGCCGGCGGGGGCTGACGCTCGGCCTTCGGAATGCGCTCATCCATGCACGCCCAACTCGGCGCGCTCGCCGTCCAGATCGTGGCCGCCGGCCGGGCGATCTCCGGGTCATCGAGCGTGCCGGCGCGCACGAACACCAGGTGCGGACGGGCTTCCGAAGCGCTGAACAGGTGGGTTCCGCAGGCCGGGCAGAAGCGCCGGTGCGATACGTTGCCGCTGTCGGCGATCATGCGGTAGTCGCGCAGTTCCCCCGTGACCTGCACGGCCTCGCTCGGGAAGCAGGTGTTCACGGTGGCGCTGCCCGCGCCGATGTACTGGCAGACACGGCACCAGCAGGTGCGCGTGACGATGGGTGCGGCGCCGATCGAATAGCGCACCGCCCGGCACAGACATCCGCCCGTGATTTCCACCTTGACGCTCCCGGTTCAGCGACACTGCTCTTGAGATAAGGATAGCCGAACGGGAGCGCACCGGTGTGACGCGAACTCAAATCCGTGCGTACTTGCAAAGGGTGCCCGCGCTTGAAAATGTGGGCCGCTCGGGAGCACGCGCCACCGGTGCGAGGATGAGTATGGTGCAGCGGCCCTGAACCTCGGGTGAATACCCGGGAGGAGTGAGAGCGCGGTCGCGCGTTGGAGTCACCCGGAACTCACCCTTTCGGAGAGTGCCGGGGCCGCCCGGGTGGCGCGTTGCTGGCTCAGCGCGACGCCGGCGAGGATCAGGGCTCCGGCGAGCCCCATGGTCACCGTGAGCGGCTCGCCCAGCAGCAGCCACGCCCAGATGACGCCGAACAGCGGTATCAGGTAGGTCACCGTGGAGGTGCGCGGCGCGCCGACGCGGGCGATGAGCCGGTAATAGAACACGAACGCGATCCCGGTGCACAACACACCGAGCAGAACTGCGCTGACCCAGGACCCCGGCCGGAGCGCATGCTGCGGCCAGGTCCAGATCGCCAGCGGGGCGAGCAGCACGGCGCCGGTGATGAGGTTGGCCGCCGCGACCGCCGCGGGCGGGTAGCCGGTGAGATAGCGGCGCACCAGATTGATGCCGATGCCATACATGAAGGCGGCCGCCGTGCCGGCCAGCGCCGCCTGCCACACGCTCCCGCCGGCGGTCTTGCCGCTGGCAAGTATGGCGACGCCGACGAAGCCGGCGACCAGGCCGCCGAGGCGCCGCGAGGTGATGCGCTCCCCATAGAAAAGGAATGCGATCAGGGCGGTGAACATGACCGTCATGGCGTTGGTGATGGCGCCGATACCGGCCGGCGCGCGCTCCGCGCCCCAGGCAAACAGCGCAAACGGGACCACCGAGTTCACGGCGGCGATCGCGGCGATGCGCAGCCACAGGGCGGCAGTGAACTGCGCGCGGGCGCGCCACAGAAACGGCGTCAGGACGAGCCCGCCGAGCGCCAGGCGCGCCTCGACCAGCGGGACCGGACCAAAATCAGCCGCTGCGACCCGCATGAACAGGAACGACCCGCCCCAGATCGCGCCCAGCAGCGCCAGCTCCAGCGGCGTGCGCCACGAGGAGACGCTGCCGGGGGCAGCGGTTGCGGCCGCCACCGGATACTTGCCGGCGGGCGTGTTCAACGCAGGGCCTGCGCGAGGTCTTCCAGCAGGTCCTCGGTCGCCTCGATCCCCACCGACAGTCGCAGCAACCCATCGCTGATGCCGAGGCGCAACCGCTCCTCGCGCGCGAGTCCCGCGTGCGAGGTAGTCGCGGGCCGTGTCAGCAGGGTGTGCACGCCGCCGAGACTCGGAGCCACGGCCGGGATGCGCACCCGGCTCGCGAACTCATCGGCGCGCCGCGCGGGGCCCTCGAGCTCGAAGCTCAGCACCCCGCCGCAACCGGCGAACAGGCTGCGGGCGCGCTGATGCCGCGGATGGCTCTCGAGCCCGGGGTAGTTCACCCGCGCGACCGCCGGGTGCGCCTCGAGAAACTGCGCAATCTTCAGCGTGCTGTCGTTCTGGAAGCGCACCCGCAGCGCGAGGGTCTTCAGCCCCCGGTTCAGCAGGAACGCCGCGTGTGGATCGAGCGAGCCGCCCAGGTGGTTGGCCTGGTGCCGGATGCGTTCGATCAGCCCGGCGCGGCCGGCCACCGCGCCGGCGACGATGTCGGAGTGGCCGTTCAGGTACTTGGTGGCGCTGTGAATCGACACATCGAATCCCGCCGCGATCGGCCGGAAATTGACCGGGCTCGCGAAGGTGTTGTCGATGATCGAGACGAGGCCGTGCGCGCGCGCAAACTCCACCACCGCGGGGAGATCGGCGACCTGCAGCAGCGGGTTGGTCATGGCCTCGACGTAGATCGCGCGGGTCGCGGGGCGCAGCCGCGCCTGCCAGCTCTCGGGCCGGTCGGCATCGATGAAGTCCGGCGTGAGACCGAAGCGGGCGAAGTCCCGGGTCAGCAGGTCGTGCGTGCCGCCGTACAGGCAGTCCTGCGCGAGCAGATGATCCCCGGCCGAGAGCACGGTGAGCAGCGTCGTGGAGATCGCCGCCATGCCGCTCGCGGTGACCAGCGCCGCCTCCGAACCCTCCAGCACCGCGAGCTTGGCATGCAGCGCGAGCTGGTTCGGAGTGTTGTTGGTGCGCAGGTAGCGCACGTCGTGGTAGCTGCCCTCGCCGGCGTACTCGAAGGTCGCCGACTGGAAAATCGGCATTTCCACCGCTCCGGCAATCCGCGGCCGCGGCTCTCCGGCGTGTACCAGCTGGGTCTCGATGCGTTTGTAGGCGTCTGACATGGCGGGCTTTGCGTTGAAGTTTGGCTGCGGCGCGGCGCGCCCTGTTGCGGCATTGTCGCCCGGATAAGCTACCGTTTCCTTATGTCTTAATGAGGAGGCGCGCGCCGCCACCGTGACTCACACTGCAGCATGCAACCGACCGAGCGCTTTACCACCCTGGTGGACAACTACCTGCGCTACCGCCCCGGCTATCCGGCGGCGGCGCTCGAGCTGCTCGAGGCCCGTTGCGGGCTGTCTGCGCAGGCGAGGGTAGCCGACCTGGGCTCCGGCACCGGCATCCTGACCGAGCTGCTGCTGAAGTGCGGGGCGGAAGTGTTCGGCGTCGAGCCGAATGACGGCATGCGCGCCGCCGCCGAGACCAGCCTGTGCGCTTACCCGCGCTTTCGCAGCGTCAACGGCAGCGCGGAGTCGACCACCCTGGCGCCCGATAGTGTCGACCTGCTGATCGCGGGCCAGGCGTTTCACTGGTTCGACGTGAAGCGCTCGCACCTCGAGGCGCTGCGGGTGCTGCGGGCCGCGGGCTGGGCGGCACTCTTGTGGAACGAGCGTCCGACGCAGCTGACGGCGTTCCGTGCCGACTACGAGGCGCTGCTGCTGCGCCACGCCGCCGAATACGCCCGCATCACCGCCAGCCGTGCCGACGTCGCCGCCATGCGTGAGTTTCTGGGTCCGGCGATGGAGCTCGCGACCTTTCCCAACCAGCAGATACTCGATTTCGAGGGCTTAAGGGGCCGGCTGAGGTCTTCATCGTACGCACCACCGCCCGGCGATCCGCAGCACGAGCCGATGATCGCGGGCTTGCGGGAGCTGTTCGACCGCCACCAGCAGCACGGCAAGGTCGTGCTGGGTTACCGCACGCTGGTGTACTTCGCGCAGCTCAGGCCCGCCGCCTCCGCAAGCTCGTGAGATCGGCTACCACACGGGCACACGGTCAGCCGGCGCCAGGTACAGCTTCTGGCCGGGCTTGACGTCGAAGGCCTGGTACCAGGCATCGAGGTTGCGCACCGTGTCGGCGCGATATTCGCCCGGCGCATGGCCGTCGGTGACCAGACGCTGGCGCAGCGCGGCTTCGCGGATCTTCTGGCGCCAGCTCTGGGCGAAGCTCAGGAAAAACAGCTGATCGGCCGTGAACCCCGCGGCACCCGCCGCCGGCTTTCCCGCGAGCGTCAGGCGCCAGGCGTCGTATGCCACGGACAGACCCGCCACGTCGGCGATGTTCTCGCTGAGGGTCTGCTCGCCCTTCACCGCGACGTCCGGAAACGGATGGTAGCGGTCGAACTCCTCCGCGAGCCGTTTGCC
>JBOIAH010000246.1:0-1950 GCA_050739055.1 Steroidobacteraceae bacterium
CTGTTAAGGCACGCTAAAAATGACGATCCGAGAAAAGCTCGCACGACTCACGCTGGCCGCCGCCACCCTGGCGCTCGCGCTGCCGGTGTGGGCCGACGACAACCACCCGGGCTCCGGCTGGAGCCAGCTCAACATGCCGGCGGGCGTCACCGACATCAGCCGCAAGATCTACAACCTGCACATGGAGATCTTCTGGGTGTGCGTGTGGATCGGCGTCGTGGTGTTCGGCGTCATGATCTGGTCGCTCATCAACTACCGTAAATCGAGCGGCGCGGTCGCCGACGTCGGCCTGGTGCACAACACCAAGGTGGAGTTCGTCTGGACCGTCGTCCCGGTAATCATCCTGATCGCCATGGCGGTGCCGGCGGCCCGGGTGCTGGTGGAGATCGAGGACACGACCCGCGCCGGCCTCACGGTCAAGGTGACGGGCTTCCAGTGGGGCTGGCAGTACGACTACCTCGACAACGGCGTGCTCTTCTACTCGCACCTCGACCGCCGCAGCAATGCGGCGCGCGAGCTCTCCTCCGGGATCGACCCGAGCACCGTGCCCCATTACCTCCTCAACGTCGATCAGCCGTTCGTGGTGCCGGTGGGCATCAAGGTGCGACTCCTCATCACCGGGGCGGACGTCATCCACTCCTGGTGGGTACCGTCCTTCGGGGTCAAGAAAGATGCGATCCCGGGCTTCATCAACGAGGCCTGGTTCAAGATCGACGCCGACAAGCCGGGCCTGTACCGCGGCCAGTGCGCCGAGCTGTGCGGCCGCGATCATGGATTCATGCCGATCGTGGTCGACGCGCGCCCCCAGGCGGACTTCGAGGCCTGGCTGAAGAGCACCGCCGCCGCGGAAAAGGCCGCCGAGCAGCAGCAGGCGTCCCCGGCTGCGACCCCCGCCGCGGGGGCGCCCGCCGGCAGCGCCGCATCGCAGGGAAGCACCGCCGCCGCCGCGCAGGCCGCGCCGCCTTCCGGCTGAAACCCGTTCCGATACCGTTAAGGAAGTCCCGCCATGGCCGAGCACGATCACGCCGCCACCCACGACGACCACGACCACAAGCCGCACGGCTGGCGTCGCTGGGTCTTCGCGACCAATCACAAGGACATCGGCACGATGTACCTGATCCTCTCGGGCACGATGTTTTTCATCGGCGGGTCGGCCGCGATGGGCATCCGCGCCGAGTTGTTCTCGCCCGGGCTGCAGTTCTTCGACCCGCAGTTCTTCAACTCCCTCACCACCATGCACGGCCTCATCATGATCTTCGGGGCGATCATGCCGGCGTTCGTCGGGCTGGCGAACTGGATGGTGCCGATGCAGGTGGGGGCGCCCGACATGGCGCTGCCGCGTCTCAACAACTTGAGCTTCTGGATCCTGCCGTTCGCCTTCACGCTGCTGCTGTCGTCGTTCTTCGTGCCGGGCGGCGCACCCGCCGGCGGCTGGACCATGTACCCGCCGCTCATCCTGCAGACCGGGGCGTCGTTCCCGATGCTGATCTTCTCGATCCACCTGATGGGCATGTCCTCGATCCTCGGCGCCATCAACGTGATCGTGACCATCATGAACATGCGGGCTCCCGGGATGACGCTGCTGCGGATGCCACTCTTCGTGTGGAGCTGGCTCATCACGGCGTACCTGCTCATCGCCGTGATGCCGGTGCTCGCGGGCGCGGTGACCATGCTCCTCACCGATCACTTCTTCGGCACCACCTTCTTCACCGCCGCCGGCGGCGGCGACCCGGTGATGTTCCAGCACATCTTCTGGTTCTTCGGGCATCCCGAGGTCTACGTCATGATCCTGCCGGCCTTCGGCATCATCTCGGAGATCATCCCGACGTTCTCGCGCAAGCCGCTGTTCGGCTATGAGGCGATGGTGTCCGCGGTCGCCTCGATCGCGTTCCTGTCGTTCTTCGTGCCGGGCGGCGCACCCGCCGGCGGCTGGACCATGTACCCGCCGCT
>JBOIAH010000247.1:0-9342 GCA_050739055.1 Steroidobacteraceae bacterium
TCCTCGATCCTGGGGCCGGATGCGCTCGCAGGCACGCCCGAGCTCGAGCTGTTCGTGCGCGAAGTGGTGCGGGAAATGACCGTGAAGGCCGGTCAGAAATGCACCGCCATCCGCAAGGCGATCGTGCCCAGGGCGCACGCCACGGACGTGCTCGAGGCCCTGCGTGCGGCGCTCTCCCGGGTCGTCGTGGGCGATCCGCGCCTGGAACAGGTGCGCATGGGTCCGGTGGCTTCCTTGAGCCAGCGGCGCGAGGTGAGCGAGCAACTCGCCAAGCTCCGCCGCGAAGCGCAGATCGTGTACGGCGGCGGTGGTGAGCTCGAGCTGCTCGGAGCGGATGCCGAGCGCGGCGCCTTCATGGCGCCTACCCTGCTTTATTGCCGCGAGGCCGCCGGGGCGCGCGCCATCCACTCAGTGGAGGCCTTCGGTCCGGTGTGCACGCTGGTGCCGTACCAGGACCTGGACGACGCCATCGCGCTGGCACGCCGCGGCGGCGGGAGCCTGGCGGGCTCGGTGTTCAGCGCCGATGACGGCGTTGCCGCGCAGCTGGTGCTGGGACTGGCGCCGTTCCACGGCCGCGTCGTCGTGGTGAACCGTCACTGCGCGAAGGAATCCACCGGCCATGGCTCGCCGCTTCCGCACCTGGTGCACGGCGGCCCGGGCCGGGCCGGCGGGGGCGAGGAGCTGGGCGGGATCCGCGGGGTGATGCACTACCTGCAACGCACCGCCGTACAGGGTACGCCGGATGTCATCACGGTGGTGAGCGGACGCTGGGTGCGCGGCGCGCGCGAGCTTGATCCGGGCGTGCACCCGTTCCGCAAGCCGTTTGCGGCGCTGGCGATCGGCGACACCTTCAACTCGGCGGAACGCGAAGTCACGGTGCAGGACATCGAGCGCTTTGCGCAAATCTCGGGCGACACTTTCTATGCGCACATGGACGAGGCGCAGGCCGCGCGCAACCCGCTGTTCGGCGGACGAGTCGCCCACGGCTACTTGCTGGTGTCAGCGGCCGCCGGATTGTTCGTCGATCCGCCCTACGGGCCGGTGCTCGCCAATTACGGCATCGACGGTCTGCGGTTCGTGAAGCCGGTGAAGCCCGGGGACCGCATCCGCGTGCGCCTGACGTGCAAGGAGAAGTCCCTGCGCGGCGGTGCCGGTTACGGCGAGGTGCGCTGGGACACCGCGATCACCAACCAGAACGGCGAGGCGGTCGCAAACTACGACGTGCTCACGATGGTGAGTGAGAGAGCAATACCGGATGCGTAGGCGCAGGCCAGTTTCAGCAATTTAGGTAGGCGAGCCAGGGGCCCGAAACGCGTGGCCGCGGGTTGATACCGCCTTCGCCAGGGCCCACACCGCATCCCCGGTGCGCAGGCGCAGCGCCTGCCGGGCGCCATCGGTGATGCGCGCCAGCACGATCGCACCGCCCACGTCCACCCTCACCAGCACGCCCGCCGGCTCATCGCCGCAGATCTCGGTCACGGTGCCGAGCAGCGCGTTGCGCACCGACAGACCCTGGACGGGCTGGGTCGCGAGGATGATGTCGCGCGCCAGGAGCTGAACGCGCACCTGGGTTCCGACCGCCACGCCCGTAAGGGTGACGCGCAGCGTACCGGAGCCGATGGCCAGGTCCGCAGTGCCACCGGCCGCATCCACCGCCGTCACCCGCCCGTCGAGCACCGAGCCGACGAGGTCGGGTCCCACGATCCCGCGCAGCTCGGGCCGCAGGCTGATCTCGTTGACCGGGCCGGCGGCGAGCACGCTGCCGGCGTGCATCAGCACGATGTGGGTCGCCAGGCGCAGCACCTCGTCGAACTGGTGGCTCACGTACACGATCGGGATCGACAGCCGATCGCGCAGCCGCTCGAGGTACGGCAGCACGTCCTCCCGGCGCGCGACGTCCAGGAATGCGAGCGGCTCATCCAGCAACAGCAGCCGGGGTTGCGAGAGCAGCGCGCGGCCGAGCGCGACGCGCTGGCGCTCGCCGCCGGAAAGCTGGTGCGGCCGGCGCCGCAGCAGGTTCGCGAGGCCGAGCAGCGCCAGAACTTCATCGAAGCGAATGAACTGCGGGTGGGCGGTGGTGCGCCGGAGCCCGTAGCGCAGGTTCCCGGCCACCGTCAGGTGCGGAAAGAGCCGCGGGTCCTGGAAGACATAACCGATGCGGCGCCGCTCGGCCGGCACCGCAATCCCGCGGTGCGTGTCGGTGAGCACGGTGCCGGCCAGCTCAACCTCACCCTCGTCCGGGCGGATCAGCCCCGCGAGTATGTCGACGAGCGTGGTCTTGCCGCTGCCGGAGCGGCCGAACAGCGCTATGACTCCGGGCGTGGGCGCGGCGAAGGTTGCGGCGAGCGTGAAGCCGTCGCGGCGCTTGACGAGCGAGACGCGCAGCACGCTAACGGCCCAGGAGGTGCCGCACGCGCCGCACCAGCAGCTCCGCCGCGAGCAGTCCGGCGAGTCCCAGCGCGAACGACAGCACCGCCAGGCGCAGGGCGAGGGCATCGCCGCTCGGCGACTGCATCGCCGTGTACAGCGCGAGCGGCAGGGTGCGGGTGACCCCGGGGACATTGGAGGCGAAGGTGATGACCGCGCCAAACTCGCCCAGGCCGGCCGCGAAGGCCGTGACGGCGCCCGCCACGATTCCCGGCAGCATCAGCGGCAGCGTGATGGTGACAAAGCGATCCAGCGGCCCGGCTCCCAGGGTCTTCGCCGCCGCTTCCAGCCCGCGGTCGACGTTCTCGAGCGACAGCCGGATGGCGCGCACCATCAGGGGGAAGGTCATGACCGCGGTAGCGAGCGCCGCGCCGGCGGTCGTGAAGGCGAGCTCGACGCCGAAGTGAGCGCGCAGCCAGCCGCCGATCGGACCACGCACCCCGAACAGCAGCAGCAGCGTGTAGCCCACCGCGACCGGGGGCAGAACCAGCGGCAGGTGCACGAAGGCATCGAACAACGTGCGCCCGGGGAAGCGCGCACGGGTCAGGATCCAGGCGGCCAGCACGGCGAGCGGCAGGCTGAAGCCGACACTGCGGGTCGCCACCTCGAGACTCAGGCGCAGGGCGTCCAGCTCGGCGGAGCTGAGTGAGCCGTTCACGGCTGGAGCGCGTGTGGCAGCGGACTTAAGCCCGCGCGCTCAGGTGAGCGTCGCAAGCAAGCCGCTGACACCCAGCACGAAGACGACCAGCCCGACGGCGGTGGCAGCCGCGCGCTGCGGGACATGACGGGTTACCCACGCCGCGATCGGCGCGGCGGCGGCGCCCCCGATCAGCAACGCGATCACCATGTCGTAGCGCATGGTTCCGAGCTGTATCCACAAGGTGAGGCAGGTCGCGGTTGCCACGAAGAAAATCACCGCGTTGGAGGTGCCGATCGCAAAGCGCGGCGTCACGCCGCGCGCGATCATGGTGGAAGTCACGATCGTCCCCCAGCCGCCTCCGCCGATGGCGTCGAGGAAGCCCGCGACCGCGCCCAGCGCCGGACCCTGGGCGCCGACCTTGAGCGGGCTGCGCCTGAGGATCACGCGCCCCAGCACCACGAGGGAGGTGGCGAGCAGGTACGCCCACACGAACGGCCGGACCGTGTGGGCCGGGATGCGGGCGAGCAGGCTCGCCCCCAGCACCCCGCCGATCACCCCGGGAACGAGCAGCGAGAGGAATATCCGGCGGTCGATGTTGCGCAACCAGGCGTGCGAAGCGCCCGACACGCCCGCGGTCACGACTTCGGCCGCATGTACCGTGGCGCTGGTCACGGCCGGGGGGACGCCGAGGGTTGCCAGGATAGCGCTCGCGGAGATGCCGTATCCCATGCCCACGCAGCCATCGATCAGCTGGGCGATGAAACCAACCGCGACCAGCCAGGGGACCTCGGGTGTCACGGTCATGTTGTACGCTGTGGCTGCCTCAGGCGAGCAGCGTCCGCGCCAGGTCGATGGGGGGCCCGGGGGGCGGAGCAGGGGCGCGCGCGGCCAGGCCCTTCTCCTGCAACCAGGAGCGGTTGAAGAGGCGCGACCGGTACTTGGCTCCGCCGTCGCACAGCATGGTGACCACAGTATGCCCGCGGCCGAGCTGCAGCGCGACGCGCACCGCGGCGGCGACGTTGAGGCCGCTGGTGCTGCCGAGAAACAGCCCCTCCTCGTAGAGCAGGCGGTACACAAAGGCGACGCTGTCGCCATCCTCCACGTGCACGGCGTCATCGAGAGGCGCGCCCTGAAGATTTGCCGTCACCCGGCCGATCCCGATTCCCTCGGTGATCGATCCGCTGCCGGTTGCCTTGAGCGTGCCGTTGCGCACGTACTCGTACAGGCTGCTGCCGGGGGGGTCCGCCAGCACACAGCGCACGCCGCGGCGCCTGGACTTCAGGTACTCGGCGACCCCCGCGAGGGTGCCGCCGGTCCCGGTGGCCGCCACGAACGCGTCGATCCGGCCGCCGGTCTGGGCCCAGATCTCGGGTCCGGTGGTGACGAGGTGCGCCTCGCGGTTAGCCGTGTTGTCGAACTGGTTGGACCAGATCGCGTTGGGAAGGGAAGCAGCCAGGCGCTGCGCGACGTTCTGGTACTGGTTGGGATTGCTGTAGGGAACGACCGGCACCTGGTGCAGTTGCGCGCCCAGCATCTCCAGCAGCTGGTACTTTTCCGGGGACTGGTTGTCGGGCATGACGATCACGCAGCGGTAGCCGCGCGCGTTGCACACGTGGGCGAGACCGATCCCGGTGTTGCCGGCCGTGCCTTCCACGACCGTGCCTCCCGGCGCGAGCCGCCCGCGACCCTCGGCGTCGGCCACGATGGCGCTCGCGGCGCGATCCTTGACCGATCCGCCCGGGTTCATGAACTCCGCCTTGCCGAGGATCTCGCAGCCGGTCTCCTCGCTCACCCGGCGCAGGCGAATGAGCGGGGTGTTACCGACCGACCCGCTGAAGCCCTCCACGATGCTCATGCGATCGCTCCTGCCGCGGTGCGTGCCGGGTCGGTGAGTGCGGCGAGCGTGCCGGCGGCGGCGGGTGCCGCCGTTGCGCCGAGGATCAGCAGCGCGGGGGCTGCGACCTGCTCGCGGGCCGCAAGCTCGGCGATGCCTGCGAGTGAGGCGCGCAATACGCGCTGTCCGGGCAGCGTCGCCCGCTCCACGATGGCGGCCGGCAGATCGGGGCTCACCCCGGCAGCCCGCAGCCTTGCCACAATGCGCGGCAGCTGCGCCACTGCCATGTAGCAAACCACGGTCCGCTGGGGCCCGGCGAGCCCGCGCCAGTCGAGCGCGTCATCGAGCAGGGCGTGACCGCTCACGAACGTCACGCTGCGGGCGAGGCGGCGGTGGGTGAGGGGGATGTCGGCGCAGGCCGCCGCACCCAGCGCCGCGGTGATCCCGGGAACGACGACGCAGGGAATGCCGTGCGCGCCGAGCACCTCGAGCTCCTCGCCGCCGCGGCCGAAGACGAAGGGGTCGCCGCCTTTCAGGCGCGCCACGCGCTTGCCCTGGCGGGCAAGGTGCACCAGCAACTCGTGAATGCGCGCCTGCTGGGCGTGATCGCCGGCCTCCTTGCCCACAAAAATCCGCTGCGCGTCACGGCGCGCGCGCTCCAGGATGGCGTCCGGTATGAGGCGATCGTAGAGGATCACGTCGGCCTGCTGCAGCAGCTGCAGCGCCCGCAGGGTGAGCAGATCCGGGTCTCCGGGACCCGCGCCGATGAGATACACCTCGCCCAGGCCGCTGCCGGAGGTTGCGGCAGAGGTCGTGAGCTGCGAAGTCAGGAGCTCGCGGGTAAACGCCTGCCCCGCCGCCGCCTCGTCACCGGCCAGCACGTGGGTGCTGGTGAGACCCGAGACGATGCGCTCCCAGAATGCCCGGCGCGCCAGGGCGCCCAGCGAGCGCTTCACCGCCGTGCGCCGCGCGCCCATGAAGCGCGCCAGCACGCCCAGCCGCTCGGGCAGCAGCGCTTCGATCTGCTCGCGGACGCGGCGCGCCAACACCGGGGCACAGCCCGCGGAGCTGACCGCGACCACGAGCGGGGAGCGATCGATGATGGCGGGAAATATGAAGGTCGAGAGCTCGGGCTGGTCGACGACGTTGAGCGGAATGTCCCGCTCGCACGCGGCGCGCGACACGGCGGCATTCACCTGCGGGTCGCCGGTGGCCGCCACGACCAGCACCATCCGGGCGAGCTGCGCGGCAGAGAACTCGGCGGGGAGATGCGTGAACTCGCCCCCGGCGGCTCGCTGCGCGAGCTCGGGCAGCAGCTGCGGCGCGACGAGGGTCACCCGCGCCCCGGTCCTGAGCAGCCAATCCACCTTGCGGGCGGCGACCTCGCCGCCCCCCACCACGAGCGTGGCGCGGCCCCTGAGCCGCAGGAAGACCGGCAGGTAGTCCATGGCGGCGGCGGTGCGGCTCAGGCGGCCTGGACCGCGGGGCGAACTCTCGGCTGCAGTCCGCATTCGCGCGACTCCGGTTGCTCCCACCACCAGCGTCCGGCACGGCGGCTTTCGCCGGGCTGCACTGCGCGGGTGCAGGGCGAGCAACCGATGCTGGGGAACTGGCGATCGTGCAGCGGATTGTACGGTAGCTGGCGCGCACGGATGTATTCCCAGACCTGCGCCTCGCTCCAGTCGAGCAGCGGACTCAGCTTGTACAGGCCGTATTCGCGGTCCCATTCGACGCACTCGCCGCGCGCACGCCCGGCCGACTGCTCGCGGCGCACGCCGGTGATCCACGCCGGGTACCCGGCGATGCCGCGCCTGAAGGGCTCGACCTTGCGGACGCGGCAGCACATCAGCCGCGCTTCGAGGCTGCCATAGAAGCCGTTCACGCCCTGGGTGGACACCAGCCGCTCGAGCGCCTGCGCGTCCGGATAGACCACGCGCAGCTGGCGCTGGTAACGGCGCTGCAGCTTGTCGAGGAGCGCGTAGGTCTCCTCGTGCAGACGCCCGGTGTCGATGCTGAACACATCGATTTCGGGCAGCTGCGACCAGATGATGTCGGTCAGTACCATGGCCTCGGCGCCCAGGCTGTTTGCATAGACCAGCCGGCCGTGCTCGCGCAGCGCGGCGGCGAGCAGCGCGTGCACCGCGGCGGCCTTCGGTTGCAGCTCGGAGTTCGGCAGTTGGCCCATGGTCCGCCGGACTATAGCCACGGCCGCCCCGCAGACTGAACGAAGGATTGCTTCTGAGGCACTGCGCAGCGGTTATGGAGCGGTGACAGCCGGTTCACAAAGGCGGTAGCCTTGCGAGCCCGTTCGCAGGAAGATTATGAAACTGCACCAGTTGCGCTATCTGGCCGCCGTTGCCCAGAGCGGTCTCAACATCACGGCGGCGGCGCACAAGCTGCACACCTCGCAGCCCGGAGTGAGCAAGCAGATCAAGCTCCTGGAGGATGAGCTGGGCTTCCAGATCTTCGTGCGCGAAGGCCGCAATCTCACCCGCATCACGCCTGCCGGGCAGCAGGTGATCGAGCGGGCGCTGCGCATCCTGCAGGAAGCGCACAGCATCCGCGACCTGTCCACCGAGCTGCGCGACGAGAGCAAGGGCAGTCTGTCCATCGGCACCACGCATACCCAGGCGCGCTACGTGCTGCCGGACGTCATCCGTGAGTTTCGCGGACGCTACCCGCAGGTGCGCCTCAATCTGCACCAGGGCACTTCCGAGCAGATCGCCGAGATGGTCGCGAGCGACCGCATTGATTGCGCGATCGCCACCGGCTCGGAGCCGCGGTTCGCGGATCTGACGCTCCTGCCCTGCTACCGGTGGTGCCGCACGGTGATCGTTCCGCAGGGGCATGCGCTCGCGAGCGGCGGCCGGCTCACGCTGCGCGCCCTCGGGGCATACCCGCTCATCACCTACACCTTCAGTTTCACGGGACCGTCCTCGCTGCACGAGACGTTCGCCAGGGCCGGACTGATCCCGAACGTCGCGATCACCGCGCGCGATGCCGACGTGATCCAGACCTACGTGCGCCTGGGCCTGGGCGTGGGGATCGTAGCGCACATGGCGATCGATCCTGAGGATCCGGACCTCGTCGCGGTCGATGCCTCCCACCTGTTCGCCGCCCACACCACCTGGCTCGGGTTCCGGCGCGGCACGCTGCTGCGCAAGTACATGTACGACTTCGCACAGCTGCTCGCGCCACACCTGGATCGGCGGCTGGTCGAGCGGGCGCATCGGGCGGCCACGGCGCAGGAGGTTGCGCAGCTGTTTGCGGGGATCGAATTGCCTCAGCGCTGAGGCCGCGCGCGGGAGAAGCCCTGGGTCAGGCGAAGAAGCGCTGGCGCAGCAGCGCGACCTCCGTCGAGCCCGGCTGATAGGCGACCTGGTAGCGCTGCAGGGCGCAGCGGGCGGCCTCGAGATCCTCGCCGGGCGCAAGCTCGATGGAGTCGAAGCCGCAGCGCGCCAGCAGGAACACCTGGTCCTGGCGCACGCCGGCCCCCAGCGCGCGCAGCTCGCCCGTGAAGCCCAGCCGTTCGCGCAGCAGCCGTCCCTGGGAGTAACCGCGGCCGTCGCCCGGATTGGGAAACTCGAGCGCGACCAGCTCGAGCTGCGGCAGCCAAGCCGCGAGGTCCTCCACCGGATCGACGGGCGTCAGGCGCACGCCGCGGCGCCCGCGCCACGCCCGCCAGCGTCCCGGATCGCTGCGCAGCTCGGTGAGCGGAATGATGAGCGCGTCCCCGTCGGTGGCTGGCTCGCCGAGGTACCGCCAGTCGTCCGCGACGATGTCACGCCGCCGCAGGATGTACCGCATACACGCTCGCGCGGAACGGCTCGATGCCGACCCGGCGGAAAGTGTCGATGAAGCGCTCGCTCCCGGCGCGCAGCGTGCGATAGGTCTCGACGATGCGCTCGATGGTGCTCGCGACTTCGTGCTTCGGTACCGAGGGACCGATGACCTCGCCGAGCGCGGTGAAACCGTTGGCCGAGCCGCCGAGGCTGATCTGGTACCACTCCTCGCCGTGCTTGTCGACGCCGAGGATGCCGATGTGACCGACATGGTGGTGGCCGCAGGCGTTCATGCAACCGGACATCTTGATCTCGATGTCACCCAGGTCGTACAGGTAGTCGAGGTCATCGAAGCGCTGCTGGATCTGTCGCGCGACCCCGAGGGTGCCGGCGTTGGCGAGCGCGCAGAAATCCAGCCCCGGGCAGGCGATCATGTCGGTGAGCGTGCCGATGTTGGGCATGGCAAGCCCCAGCTGCGCGAGCTCGAGCCACACCGCGTACAGTGCGCGCTGCGGCACGTCGGCGAGCAGCAGATTCTGGTTGTGGGTGGTGCGCACCAGGCCGAAGCTCACTCGCTCGGCGAGGTCCGCGACCGCCTCCATCTGTTCCGCGGTCGCATCGCCCGGGTTGCAGCCGTGCGCCTTCAGCGACACGTACAC
>JBOIAH010000248.1:0-10217 GCA_050739055.1 Steroidobacteraceae bacterium
GCGGAGCAGCTCGCGGTGGCCCCGGGCGAGGAGGTCGAGCGGCACTTCGCCGAGCTGCGGGAGATCGCCGCCGGGATCGCGCTGGTTGGCGAAGTGAGCGATCGCACCCGCGCGCGGGTCATGGCCGCCGGGGAGTTGATGGCCACGCAGATCGGGGCGCGCTTCCTGCGGGCGCGCGGGCTCGAGGTGGCGTGGGTCGACGCGCGCACCCTGCTGCGTGCCGAGGAACGCCACAGCGCAACCGCCAGGGCGAGCGTGCTCGCGGCGGTATGCGGTTTCGCCCCCGACGCCGCCCTCGAGGCGCAGCTGCAGAATCTGGCGCCGATCCTCGTCACCCAGGGCTTCATCGCCAGCGACGACGCTGGCAACACGGTGCTGCTCGGCCGCGGCGGCTCGGACACCTCGGCGGCGTACCTCGCGGCGAAGCTGCGCGCGCAGCGCCTGGAGATCTGGACCGACGTGCCCGGGATGTTCAGCGCCAACCCGCGCGCTACGCCCAGCGCGCGGCTGCTGCGCGCGCTGCACTACGACGAGGCACAGGAAATCGCCACCAGCGGCGCCAAGGTGCTGCACCCGCGCTGCATCATGCCGGCACGCCAGCAGCGCATTCCGCTGCACATCTACGCGACCCAGGCGCCGGATCTGCCGGGCACGGTGCTCAGCGCGGAAGGGGCCGACGGAGGCGCGCAGGTGAAGGCGGTGTGCATCAAGAAGGGCATCACGCTCATCTCGCTGGAGAGCCCCGGCATGTGGCAGCAGGTCGGATTTCTCGCCGACGCCTTCCAGGTGTTCAAGCAGCACGGCATGTCGGTGGACCTGGTGTCGACTTCCGAGACCAACGTCACGGTGTCGCTCGATCCGGCCGCCAACACGCTCGACAACACCCAGGTCGCGCAGCTGGTCGCGGACCTCTCGCGCCTGTGCCGCGTGCAGGTGATCGGGCCGTGCGCTTCGGTGAGTCTCGTCGGGCGCAATATCCGGGCGATCCTCCACCAGCTCGGCGGCGCGTTTCAGTTCTTCGAGGAACAGAAGATCCACCTGGTGAGCCAGGCCGCCAACGACCTCAACTTCACCTTCGTGGTCGACGAGGACCAGGGAGACCGGCTGGTCGAGCAGCTGCACGAGCTGCTCATCCGGCCGGTGCCGGGGGACAAGGTCCTGGGTCCGACGTGGCAGCAGCTGTTCTCCGCGCCGCCCGAGCGGGCGCGACTGCTGCCCTGGTGGCGCGTGAAGCGCGCCGCACTGCTCGAGGCACTCGCGGGGCGCGATGCGGCCTACGTGTACGACCTCGAGTCGGTGCGGGGCGCCGCCCGGGCATTGCGCGCACTCGAGTCCCTTGCCCGGATCCATTTCTCCATGAAGGCGAACCCGCACCCGCAGGTGCTGCGGGCGCTGCGCGCAGAAGGCATCGAGCTCGAATGCGTCTCGCGTGGCGAGCTGGAGCTGGCGCTCGCGACCTTCCCGGATCTCGACCCACAGCAGCTGCTGTACACGCCGAACTTCGCGCCGCGCGGTGAATACGCCTGGGCGCTGGCGCGCGGCGTGCGCGTCACGGTCGACAATCCGTACGTCATCGCGGTGTGGCCCGAGCTGTTCCGCGGCCAGGAGATTTTCGTGCGCGTCGACACCGGGGTCGGCCGCGGGCATCACAGCCACGTGCGCACCGCGGGCACGCGCTCGAAGTTCGGCGTGCCGATCGCGGAGCTGCCGGGGTTCGCGCGCGAGGCGCGCGCCGCGGGCGCGCGCATTACCGGGCTGCAGGCGCACGTGGGGAGCGGCATCTTCGACGTGACCAGCTGGGAGCACACCGCGCGCCTCCTGGCCGCGGCGGCACGCGGCCTGGATGAGGTGCGCGTGATCGACGTCGGCGGGGGCCTGGGAGTGCCCGAGCGCCCCGACCAGCCGGGCGTCGATCTCGCCAGGCTCGACGCGCTGCTCATGGCGGTGCGCACCGAGAACCCGCGGCTTACGCTGTGGCTGGAACCGGGGCGTTACCTGGTAGCCGCCGCCGGAGTGCTGCTGGCGCGGGTCACGCAGCTCAAGGCCAAGGACGGGGTGCGGTTCGTGGGCGTTGCGACCGGAATGAACTCCCTCATCCGCCCGGCGCTCTATGGGTCACACCATGAAATCGCCAACCTGACCCGTGTGGATGAGCCGGCCACCGAGCTCGTGAACGTCGTCGGCCCGATCTGCGAGAGCGCCGACGTGCTCGGCCACGACCGCCTGCTGCCGGTGACGCGCGAAGGCGACGTGCTGCTGATCGCCAACAGCGGCGCGTACGGGCACGTCATGAGCTCGCACTACAATCTGCGCGCCCCCGCCGTGGAGCTGGTCATCTGAAGCGCCTGCTGCTTTGGCTGCTCGGTGCCGGCTCCCTGGCCGCCGCCGCGTACGTCCTGTCGCTCGATCTGCTGGTGACCCGGCAGTTCGAGGGCCGGCGCTGGACGGTGCCGGCGCAGGTGTACGCGGCGCCCCTGGAGCTGTATGCGGGGCTCGCGTTGACGGCGCCGCAGCTTGAGCAGGAGCTGCAGCGCCTGCACTACCGGCGCGTCGAGCAACTGGACCGCCCGGGTACTTACCGCGTGAGCGGCGCGCGCCTCGACGTCGCGCTGCGGCCGGCGCGCTTTGCCGACGAGACGCGCGACGCGCAGCTGCTCAGCATATTCATCGGGCCCGGCGGCGTTGCGGGCCTGCGCGACGCGAACGGCCGCGAGGTGCCGGTGCTGCGGCTCGAGCCGCTGCTCATCGGCAGCATTTTCCCGAGCCACGGCGAGGATCGCATCATCGTCACGCCGCGCGAGGTGCCGCCGCTGCTGCCCGCGGCGCTGGCCGCGGTCGAGGACCGCAAGTTCTACTCGCACCATGGCGTGGACCCCGCGGCGATCGCGCGTGCGCTGTGGGTGAATGCGCGCGCCGAGCGCATCGAGCAGGGCGGCAGCACGCTCACCCAGCAGCTGGTGCGCAGCTACTTCCTCAGCACGCGCCAGACGTTCTCGAGGAAGCTGCGCGAGGCGATCATGGCGATCGCGCTGGATGCGCATTTCACCAAGGCGGATCTCATGAACGCCTACATCAATGAGATCTTCCTCGGGCAGGACGGGGACCGCGCGATCCACGGGTTCGGGCTCGCGAGCCAGTTCTATTTCGGCAAGCCGCTCGCCGAGTGCGACCTGGCGGAAGTGGCGCTGCTGGTGGCGGTGGTCCGCGGACCCTCGTACTACGATCCGCGGCGCCACCCGGACCGGGCGCTGGCGCGCCGCGACCTGGTGCTGAAGGAACTCACCGAGCAGCGCGTGGTGAGTGCGCAGCAAGCGGGCGCCGCCGCGCGCCGCCCGCTCGGAGTCACGAGCCGTCCCGCGGGCGCTTATTACCCGGCCTATCTCGACTTCGTGCGCCGCACCCTGCGGCGCGACTATCGCGACCAGGATCTGACTGAGGCAGGCCTCGCGATCTACACCAGTCTCGACCCGCGGGCGCAGGACGCGGCCGAGCGCGCGCTCGAGCGCGAGCTCGCCCGCCTCGATCGCGCGAAGCAGCGCGGCACCGATCAGCTGGAGGGCGCGGTGGTCATCACCGCACCGCAGAGCGGGGACGTGATTGCGATCGTGGGCGGCCGCGACGTCGGCTATGACGGCTTCGACCGGGCCCTCGACGCGCGTCGCTCCATGGGCTCGCTGGTGAAGCCCTTCATCTATCTGACGGCGCTGGAGAGCGGACGCTACAACGCCGCCACCATCGTGCAGGACGCGCCCGTCGACGTGCGGCTGGCGAACGGCCGGCACTGGCGGCCCGAGAACTTCACCCGCCAGGTGTATGGTCCCGTGCCGGTGGTGCGCGCGCTCGCGGACTCGCTGAATCTTGCCACCGTGGGCGTGGGCCTGGATGTGGGACTGCCCAAGATCGCCGCGACGCTGCAGAGCTTCGGGCTGGCGGCTGCCCCGGAGCAGGTGCCCGCGATGGTGCTCGGAGCGGTGAGCGTGACCCCGCTCGAGGCCGCGCAGCTCTACAACGGGCTCGCCAACGGCGGCTTTCGCAATCCGCTGCGCGCGGTGCGCGCAGTCATCGGCGCGGACGGCAAGGCGCTCAAGGCCTTTGCGCTGCAGGTGACTCCGGTAGCGCCTCCGGAGGCGGTGTATCAGCTCGATCGCATGCTGGTACAGGTGATGAATCGCGGCACCGGACGCTCGGCGCGCGCGCTGCTGGCGCCGGACCTCATCGTGGCGGGCAAGTCCGGCACCTCATCGGACTACCGCGACAGCTGGTTTGCGGGTTTCTCCGGCAGTCACCTCACGGTGGTGTGGGTGGGCTACGACGACGACGCGCCGACCGGGCTCACCGGCTCGGCGGGCGCGCTGCCGGTGTGGGCGCATATCATGACGGGGCTGAACACCAGCTCGTGGAGTGCGCCCATGCCGGAGGGTCTTCAGGAAATCGAGCTCGATTACCCGACGGGGCTGCGCGTGTTGCCCGGCTGCTCCGATGACCGGGTGACGGTCGCGGTGCCGGCGGGCGTGCAGATTGCGGCGAAGCCGGGTTGCAGCTTTCCGGCGGGCGACAATCCCGTGAGCGCCCTGCTCGAACACACGCAGCAGTGGCTGCACAGCCTGGTGCACTGATGGAACGGATCCGCCGCTCGCTGCGGGCGCTGACGGCCGCAGCCCTGGGCCCGCTCGCTGCGCTGGGCCTCAATGCCTGCGCCGCGGTTCAGCACGGGCGGCTGCCGGCGTCGGGCAGCGCGCCGGGCGCCGCCGCTCAGCCTCCGACCGCGTATCCATCACCCGGCTCGCCGGCGGCGCCGGAGGGGCCGTACACAGCGCCGGCGCGACAGTTCCGGCTGGGAACGGCGGCGACGGCGCTGGTGGCACAGGCGCACGCGCAGGCGACGAGCGGGGAATACGCCGCCGCGGGGGCGACGCTCGAGCGCGCCTTGCGCATCGAGCCGGAAAATCCGCTGCTGTGGGTCGAGCTGGGCCGCGTGCAGCTGCAGGAGCGCAACGCCGGCCAGGCCGATGGCATGGCCCGCAAGGCACTGGCGCTCGCCACCGGGGATTTGTCCGCTCAGGCCGGGGCCTGGCGGCTCATCGCCGATTCCCTGCGAGCCCAGGGGCGCAACGACGAGGCTGCTCAAGCCGGCCGGCAGGCCGCGAGTCTCGCGCCGCGCTGAGGCCCCAGGCGGCGGCCCGCGCGGGCCGGTGCGCGCCGCGCTTGCACGCCGGCCCCCGCGCGCCCTAAACTCCTGATAACTCATCGAGACCGGCTGAGGGATAAGGCCCTTAGACGCCGGGGCAACCGCCAGGCTTAACCACCCTGGAAAGGTGCCAACTCCTGCGACGCGCGCCTTCACGGGCGCACCGTCGACAGATGAGCGGTTTGCGTGGCCTCCTTGAGGCGCCCTGGGGCGCGTCAGGTCGGGGATGGACGCAACAGCCCGCGGTAACTTCCGCTGGCACGCTCCGCAGGTGACCGATGAGCTCGGGCCACGCATTGCGGAGGATTCCATGAGCGCCTCGGTCGAGTCGATGCCGGTGAAGTCCCCGGCGCTGTCGGTGCCGCCGCGCGCAGCGCCTGAGGCCGGCGCGGTTGCCGGCGCCGGGGCGCCGGCGCTGGTGCGCGAGGGCATCCTGGATGTCGCGGGCGACGTGCTGCTGCATCACGGCGGCCGGCTCCCGGGCCTGCGTATCGCCTGGCGCCTCGCGGGCGCGGCGAACGCGCCGGTGGTGTGTGCCCTGGGCGGGATCTCGGCGCACCGCCGGGTGTGCCTGACCGAGGACCCGCGCGAGGGCTGGTGGGCGGACGTGGTGGGTCCGCGGCGCGCCCTGGACACCAACAGTTATCGCGTCCTGAGCTTCGACTACCTCGGCGGAAGCGGCGACTCCAGCGGTCCGGCGCATGACGGGGCGGCGGGCGGCGCCGGGCGCGGCGGGAATTTTCCGGCGCTCTCCAGCTACGACCAGGCCGAAGCGCTGCGCCGGCTCCTGGAGCATCTGCGCGTTGCGGCGCTCGCGGCGATCGCGGGCGGCTCGTACGGCGGGATGGTTGCGCTCGCCTTCGCGGAACGTCATCCGGACAGGGTGGGGCGCTTGATCGTCATCGGCGCGAGCGACCGTGCGCATCCGCTGGCGACCGCGTGGCGCAGTGTGCAGCGACAGGTGGTGCGCTTCGCCGCCGACTGCGGCCGGGCGCAGGAGGGGCTGAAGCTCGCCCGCGCGCTCGGCATGTCGACCTACCGCAGCGCGGAGGAGCTGGCGGCGCGCTTCGCCGGGCCGGCGGTGCGCGACGGGGAGCGCTTCGTGTTTCCCATCGAGGAGTACCTGTTCGCGCGCGGCGGGGATTACGCGGCGCGCCACAGCGCGCAATCGTACGTGTGCCTCTCCGAGTCGCTCGACCTGCATCGCGTGGATGCGTCGCGCATCTTCGTCCCGACGACCGTCGTGGCCGTTCGTGAAGACCAGCTGGTGCCATTGAGCGATGCGCGCGCGCTCGCCGCGCGGTTGCCGGCGGGGCGCGTTCACGAGCTCTCATCCATCTACGGACACGACGCCTTTCTCAAGGAGTCGCAGCAATTGCGCCCCATATTCGCGAGCGCCCTCGGGAGCACCCCATGAGCAAGACTCACGACCCTTTGATTCCCCGCAAGGCCGCCGCCCACGGCCCGGGGCAGGTGACGCAGACGGTGCGCGCCGGCATCGAGTGCGGGGATCCGACCGGCTGTGTCGCGCCGCCGCTGCACCTGTCGGCGACGTTCGCGTTCCGCGCCTTCGGCGAGAAGCGCGCCTACGACTACACCCGCTCGGGCAATCCGACCCGCGACCTGCTTGCCGCCGCGCTCGCCGAGCTCGAGCAGGGCGCGGGTGCGGTGGTCACCGCGAGCGGCATGGCGGCGGTCACGCTCACCGGCTACCTGGTGCCGGCGGGAGCGCGCATCGTGGCGCCGCACGACTGCTACGGCGGCACTTACCGGCTGTTCGACGCCTGGCGGCGGCGCGGGGAGCGCGCGGTCGAATTCGTGGATTTCGGCGACGAGGCGGCGGTGCGTGCCGCATTGTCACGCCCGGCGGCGCTGCTGTGGATCGAGACACCGAGCAACCCGCTGCTGCGGATCACGGATATCGCCGCATTCGCTGCGCTGGGCCGCGCGAGCGGCGCGCTCGTCGCGGTGGACAACACCTTCCTGTCCCCGGCATGGCAGCAGCCGCTCACCCTCGGCGCCGACCTGGTGGTGCATTCGACCACCAAGTATCTCAACGGGCACAGCGACGTGGTCGGCGGCGCGGTCATCGCGCGCGAGCCGGCGCTGCATCAGCAACTCACGTGGTGGGCCAATTGCCTCGGGCTCACGGGGGCGCCGTTCGACAGCTTCCTCACGCTGCGCGGCCTGCGCACCCTGCACGCCCGGCTCGAGCACCACGCCCGCAACGCGCACGCGCTGGCTCACTGGCTGCACGAGCAGGCGAACGTCCGGCGCGTGTGGTACCCGGGCCTGGCGAGCCACCCCGGGCACGAGCTGGCGCGGCGGCAGCAGCGCGGCTTCGGCGCCATCGTGAGCCTGGAGCTCGAGGGCGGGCACGACGCGGTGCGCGAGTTCGTGGCGGACCTCGAGTGCTTTTCGCTGGCCGAATCCCTCGGCGGTGTGGAGAGTCTCGTGGCGCATCCGGCCACCATGACCCACGCGGCGATGGATCCCGCGGCCCGCCTCAAGGCAGGTCTCGCCGACGGGCTCATCCGCCTGTCGATCGGCATCGAAGCCCTCGAGGACCTGCGGGCCGACCTCGCGCGGGCGCTCGGGCGCGCCGCACGCGTATTGCCGGCGCGGCCGCTCAGCCGGGCCGCTGCAGCCTGCTGACGACCGCCGCGGCTGCCTCGCGCGTGCTGCAGGCACGCCCTTGCGGCGCCAGGTCCGGCGTGCGCGCGCCGTCGGCGAGGGCCTCCGCGGCCGCGCGCTCGAGCGCCGCGGCTTCCGTCGCCAGCTCCAGTGAATGGCGCAGCAGCAGCGCGATGCTGAGGATCGTGCCGAAGGGATTGGCAATTCCGCGGCCGGCGATGTCGGGCGCGGAGCCGTGAATGGGCTCGTAGATGCCGCGGCGCTCATCGCCGAGCGACGCCGACGGCAAGAGGCCGAGCGAACCGGCGAGCATCGCCGCCTCATCCGTCAGGATGTCGCCGAACATGTTCTCGGTGAGCAGCACGTCGAAGTCGCGCGGGCTGCGGATGAGGTGCATGGCCGCGGCGTCCACCAGCAGGTGCTCGAGCCTCACGTCGGCAAATTCCTGCTGCACCACGCGCCCGCACACCGCGCGCCACAGGCGCGAGGTTTCCAGCACGTTGGCCTTGTCGATCGAGGTGAGGTGGCGGCGGCGCTGCCGCGCCAGCCGCGCCGCCACGCGGGTGATGCGCTCGATCTCGGCCACGGTATAGGTGCACGTGTCGCTCGCGCCCGCGGCGTCGCGGGTCTTGGCGCCGAAGTAGATGCCGCCGGTCAACTCGCGCACGAACAGCAGATCGACTCCCTCAATCACCTCGGCCTTGAGCGTCGAGGCGTCCAGCAGCGCGGGGTGCACCTTCACCGGGCGCACATTCGCATAGACGCCGAGCTCCTTGCGCAGCCTGAGGAGCCCGGCCTCAGGCCGCAGTGGTGCATCCGGCGCCGACCACTTCGGTCCGCCGATGGCCCCGAGCAGCACCGCATCCGCGGCGCGGCAGGCGCGCAGCGTCGCGGCGGGGAGCGGATCGCCGTGGGCCTCGATGGCGGCGCCACCGAAGGGCAGCTCGGTGAGCTCAAACTCGTGGCCGAAGCGCGCCGCGACCGCCCGCAGACAGGTGAGCCCCGCGGCACACACTTCGGGGCCGATGCCGTCGCCGGCGAGCACCGCCACCTGCGCTCTCATCGCCGGCGCTCGTAGGCCTCGATTTCGCGGCTGCGTGACAGCAGGTACCCGAGCTCATCGATGCCGTTCAACAGGCAATGGCGGGCGAAGGCCTCGAGCGGGAAGTTCACCACGACGCCGGTGGGCAGGGTCAGGGTGCAGCGCTCGAGATCCACGGTCAGCTGCGCGCCGGGGTGCGCGAGCAGCCAGGCGCTGCTCGCCTCGTCGACCATCAGCGGCAGCAGGCCGTTCTTCAGCGAGTTGTTCCTGAAGATATCGGCGAACTGCGTGCTCACGACCGCGCGGAAGCCGTAGTCGAGCAGTCCCCAGGGGGCGTGCTCGCGCGAGGAGCCGCAACCGAAGTTGCGGCCGGCGACCAGGATGCGGCAACCGGCGCTTTGCGGGCGGTTGAGCGCAAAGTCGGGGAGGGCGGCACCGTCCGGGCCGTACCGCAAGTCCGCGAACAGGTGCGCACCGAGCCCCGCGCGCGTGGTGGTGGTGAGAAAACGCGCCGGCATGATCTGGTCGGTGTCGATGTTGCTGGCCGGCAGCACCACGGTGCGCGAGGTGAGCGTCGTGAAGGGTCCCATCGCTGCGCGCCCCGCCCGCCCTTCTACAGCAGCTCGCGCGGGTCGGTCACGCGGCCGCGCACGGCGCACGCGGCCGCGGTCAGCGGGCTCGCGAGCAGCGTGCGGGCGCCGGCGCCCTGGCGGCCCTCGAAGTTGCGGTTGCTGGTGCTGACCGAATACTCGCCGCGTCCCACCACGTCGCCGTTCATGCCGAGGCACATCGAACAGCCCGATTCGCGCCATTCGGCCCCGGCCCCGATGAACACCTGGTCGAGCCCTTCGGCTTCCGCCTGGCGCTTGACCTGCTGCGAGCCGGGAACCACCAGCATGGTGAGGCCGCGCGCGATCCGCCGGCCGCGCAGCAGCTGCGCGGCGCTGCGCAGGTCCGACAGACGCGCGTTGGTGCAGCTGCCGATGAACACGACGTTCACCGGCTGGTCCTTGATCGGCTGGCCGGCCTCGAAGCCCATGTAGGCGAGCGCCCGGGCGAACCCCGCGTCCGCGCCGTGAGCGGGGATGGAGCCCGAGACCGGCACGACCATGCCGGGATTGGTGCCCCAGGTGATCATCGGCTCGACGCCCGAGGCGTCGACCTGCAGCTCGCGGTCGAAGCGCGCGCCCTCATCCGTGGGCAGCTCGCGCCACTCGCTCACCGCGCGCTCCCAGTGCTCACCGCGTGGCGCGCGTGCGCGCTGCGCCAGGTACGCGCAGGTGGTCTCATCGGGCGCGATCATGCCGGCGCGCGCCCCGGCCTCGATCGACATGTTGCACACCGTCATGCGCT
>JBOIAH010000249.1:0-4833 GCA_050739055.1 Steroidobacteraceae bacterium
CACCAGCCCCCCGACGATTGTAAAGCCGAGCGGCTGGCGCAGCTCGGAACCCGTGCCACGGCCGAGCATGAGAGGCAGCGCGCCCAGGATCGCCGCCATGGTCGTCATCATGATGGGCCGGAAGCGCAGCAGGCACGCCTTGCGGATCGCCGCCTCGGGCGCGAGGTGCTCGGTGCGCTCGGCGTGGAGCGCGAAATCCACCATCAGGATGCCGTTCTTCTTGACGAGGCCGATGAGCAGGATGATGCCGATCAGCCCCACCACCGACAGGTCGAAGTGAAACAGCATCAGCATCAGCAGTGCCCCGACGCCGGCCGAGGGGAGCGTGGAGAGAATCGTCAGCGGGTGGATGTAGCTCTCATAGAGCACGCCCAGAATGATGTACACCACCAGCAGCGCCGCCAGGATCAAGAGCGGTGCGGTCCTGAGCGATGCCTGGAACGCCTGGGCGGTGCCCTGGAAGCTCCCGGAGATCGAATCCGGCATGTGGATCGACGCCGCGGTCTTCTGGATCGCTTTCACCGCGTTCCCGAGCGCGGCGCCGGGAGCCAGGTTGAAAGAGAGGGTCACGGCGGGGAACTGCCCCTGGTGATTGATCGACAGGTAGCTCGTGTGGCGGGTGTCGAACCGGGTGAACGCCGAGAGCGGCACCTGCCGACCCGTGGCGGGCGACTTGATGTAGATCTTGTTGAGCGTATCGGGCTCGCCGAGGAGCGCGGGCATCACCTCCAGCACCACGTGGTAACTGGCCAGCTGGGTGAAATACTGCGTCACCTGGCGCTGGCCGAAGGCGTCGTAGAGCGTGTTGTCGATGAGTGCCGGCTGGATGCCGAAACGCGCGGCCTGGTCACGATCGATGACGAGCGACAGCCTGGTGCTGCTGCTTTGCTGGTCGGAGGCCACGTCGCGCAGCTCGGGCAGTTTCTGCAGCTTCCCGAGCAGGCGCGGTGCCCAGACATTCAACTCTTCGAGATCCACGTCCTGGAGCGTGTACTGGTACTGGGTGCGGGCGGTGCGCCCGCCAACGTTGAGGTCCTGCTGCGCCTGCAGGAACACGGTGCCGCCGGGCACCGCGGCGAGCTTGGCGCGCAGGCGGTTGATGACCTGGTCCGCGGTCGCGTCGCGCTCGCCGCGGGGCTTCAGTCCCAGCACCACGAAGCCGTTGTTGAGCGGCCGCGAGCCGCCGACGAAAGCAGCCCAGCCCGCGACCGCCGGGTCTTTCGCCATTACGGCCGTGAGCCGGTGATCGAGCCGCACCATCTCGTCGAACGACACGTTCTGGGGCGCGTCCGTGAGGCCGACGATGATTCCGGTGTCCTGCTGCGGGAAGAACCCCTTGGGAATCACCACGTACAGCAGCACCGCGGTCGCCACCGTGGCGAGAAAGGTCGTGAGCGTGGCGCGCTGGTGGCGCAGCACGAAGTCGAGCCCGCGCGTGTAGTGCTCGATCAGCCACTGGAAACCGCGCTCCAGCGTCAGGTAGAGACGTCCGTGCCGCGCGTGCCGCTCGTCGCGCAGGAACAGGGAGGCCATCATCGGTGAGAGGGTGAGCGCCACCACCGCCGACACCGCAATCGTCATGGTCACGGTGACGGCGAATTCGCGGAACAGCCGGCCCACGATCCCGCTCATCAGGAGCAGCGGTATGAACACCGCGACCAGCGAGGTGCTGATGGAGAGGATCGTGAAGCCGATCTCACCGGATCCCCGGACGGCCGCCTCGTGAGGCGTGAGGCCCGCCTCGATGTGGCGATAGATGTTCTCGAGCATCACGATCGCATCATCGACCACGAAGCCGACGACGATGGTGAGGGCCATGAGCGACAGGTTGTCGAGGCTGTAACCGACGACATACATGAGCGCGGCGGCGCCGGACAGCGCGAGCGGCACGGTCACACCGGGAATCGCAGTGGCCCAGAAGCTGCGCAGGAACAGGAAGATCACCGCCACGACCAGCACGATCGCAACCAGCAGCGAGATCTCCACGTCCTCGACCGAGGCCTTGATGGTGGTGGTGCGGTCGATCACCTGGTCGAGCTTGAGGGACGGCGGCGCCGAGGCCAGGATGTGCGGCAGGGCGGCCTTGACGCGGCGCACCGCGTCGATCACGTTGGCGCCGGGCTGCTTGTGAATGAACAGCAGCACGCCCCGCTTGCCGTTCTGGACGCCGTACACCTGGGTGTTCTCCGCGCCGTCGACCGCGACGCCCACGTCGCGGATGCGGATCGGCGCACCGTTCTTGTAGGCGATGATCACGTCGTTCCAGGGGGCAGCATCGAGCAGCTGGCCGTTGTCGTAGATGGTGTAGTTGTGGTGGGCTCCGGTGATGGCACCCTGGGGCGTATCCACCGTCGCGGTGGTGATGAGGTTGGCGACGTCCTCGAGCTGCAGACCCACCGCGGCGAGCTTCACCGGGTCGATCTGGATGCGCACCGCGGGCTTCTGCTGGCCGCCGACTTCCACCTGCGAGATGCCCGGCAGCTGCGACAGCTGCTGCGCGATCACCGTTTCGGCGTAGTTGTCGACCGCCGTGATCGGCAGCACGTCCGAATGCACCGCGAGGATCAGGATCGAGTAGTCGGCCGGGTTCACCTTGCGGTAGGAGGGGGGCGAGGGCAGGTTCTTCGGCAGCTGCCCGCCGGCGGCGTTGATGGCCCCCTGTATATCCGCGGCGGCGGCGTCGATGTTGCGGTCGAGCTCGAACTGCAGCGTGATCTGCGTGCTGCCGAGCACGCTGCTCGAGGTCATCTGCGACACGCCGGGGATCTGCGCGAACTGGGTCTCCAGAGGCTGGGCGACCGAGGAGGCCATGATCTCCGGGCTCGCCCCCGGCAGCTGCGCGCTCACCAGGATGGTCGGGAAGTCGACCTGGGGGAGCGGTGCGACCGGCAGGAGCGGGAAGGCGGCGATGCCGATGAGGGCCACGCCCGCCATCAGCAGCGTCGTTGCCACCGGACGCTCGATGAAGGGCCGGGAGATATTCACGGCGCACTCCCCGGCGCACGGTCCGCCGTGTTCACCGGCGCCCGGGCGGCGGCGGGTCCGTTGGCGCGGATCAGGGCCCCGGGCTGCAGCCGGTACTGATTGCTCGCCACCACCTTCTCACCCGCCGTCAGGCCCTTCTCGACGACAACGATGTCGCCGGTCCGCTCGCCGGTGGTCAAGAGCGCCACCGCCACGGTGGAGTCCGGCTGCATCACGTAGGTGAAGGTGCCGTCGGGGCCGCGTTCGAGCGCGCTCGCCGGAATGGTGAGAACCTGGTGCCGGATCCGGGTCAGCACACGCACGTTGACGAACTCACCCGGCCAGAGCTTGCGTTCCTTGTTGGGCAGCGTCGCCTTGATACGCAGGGTGCCGGTCGTCTGGTCGATCTGGTTGTCGATGAGGGCGACCGTGCCGCGGTCGAGTACCTCCTGGTCATCGCGTGACAGCGCCGTCACCGGCACCGGCCCGCGCTGCAGCGCATCGCTCAGCTCCCCGAGCTGATGCTCCGGCAGGCTGAAAATGATGGAAATGGGCTCGAGCTGCGTCACGACCACGATCCCGGTGGTGTCGCTCGCGTGCACGTTGTTGCCGGGATCGACCAGGCGGATACCGGTGCGGCCGCTGATCGGGGCGGTGATGCGGGTGTAGTCGAGCTGGGTGCGCGCGCTGGCGATGGCGGCCTCGTCGACCTTGATCTGCGCTGTAAGCTGCGCGACGAGCGCGTGCTGGGTGTCGACGGTCTGCTTGCTCGCCAGTTCCTCGGGCGCGAGCATCGCGTAGCGAGCCATGTCGCGCCGGGCGTTCGCGAGCTGCGCCCGGTCCTTGTCGCGCGTGGCGGTGGCCGCTTCGAGCGCCGCCTGGTAGGGGCGCGGGTCGATCTGCGCCAGCAGCGCGCCCTTCCTGACGTCCTGGCCTTCCCTGAAGCCGATCCTGTCGATCTGGCCGTCGACGCGCGCGGTGGCCGTCACGGTGTAGAACGCCTGCACGGTGCCGAGGCCCTCGAGGTACACCGGCACGTCGCGCCGTTCCACGCTCGCCACGTCCACGGCGATGGCCGCGGGCGCCTTGGGCTTCGCCGTGGTGCGCAGCACCGCGGCCAGCGAGTACCACGCGATGAGCACGAGCGCGAGGACCACGGCCCCGCCAACCAGCATGCGCGGCTTCATGCGAATGTCGGGCCTCACAGCGGCCCGCCCTGCTGCCAGCCGCCACCCAACGCCTGGTACAGGGACACCAGAGCCTGAAGGTGCGCGTATTTCGCCTGCGCCAGGGCGTCTTCGGCGGTGAACAAAGCGGTCTCCGTGTTCAGCAGTGTCAGCACGTTGATGGTCCCGGCGCGTATCTGGGCCTGGGCGAACTGGTAGGCGCGCCGGGCGTGCGATGCGGCCTGCCGCTGGCGGCTGACCTGCTCGTCGGTCTCCCGCACGCCGCTGAGCGCGTCCTCTACGTTGGCGAGCGCCGAGATCACGGCCTTGTGGTAGTCCGCGAGCAGTTCCTGGTAGCGCGCCCTGGCGAACGAGTACTGCCCGGCGAGCGCTCCGCCCTGGAAGATCGGTTGAGTGAGGCCCGCTCCGAGGGACCACACACGGCTCGCGGGCATGAGCAGCGTGGCGAGCGCCGGGCTCTCGTAGCCGCCGTCGGCGGTGAGCGAGATGTTCGGCAGGAACGCGGCGCGCGCCGCGGCGATATCGGCATTGGCGGCGATGAGCCGTGCCTCGGCTGCCGCGACGTCCGGACGGCGCGCGAGAAGCTCGGAGGGCAAGCCCGGCCTCACCTGCGGCTCGCTCAGGTCGTCGAGGCCGCCGCTCGCCAGGTCGAGCCCCTCGGGCGTGCTGCCCACCAGGATCG
>JBOIAH010000250.1:0-6027 GCA_050739055.1 Steroidobacteraceae bacterium
GCACCGAGAGGAGCACCGTCGCCGCGAGTACGGCCGCATTCGTTGTCTTCAGGTAGTTGGCTCGCATGGTAATTCTTCCCCTGGTACTCACAGCGTTTCGTCGATGTTCCAGACATAAGGATCGACCAACATGATCATCAACATGCCGCCGGGAAATACGTCGTTGGTCGTGATCTCGCGCTCGTTATGCGAATGCCACATGAACGCGATGCCGGACTCTGCCGGAGGGTTCTGCGTCGCGGCCCCCGGAGGCAGCGGTGTCGGCCCGCGGGAGCGGTTGACCGCGTCGGGACCCAGGTAGGGTGTGCCGTTGTACCAGAGCCCGTTGGTCAGGACGAGCGGATCCATCAGGGTTATCGGACCGCCGGCTCCCACGGTGCCGGCCACATTGGTGCTCACCGGATTCGCCTCGAGTGGCACGTCGTGATCTGCGCACCACTCGTAGTAGTTCGGCGAGCCGCCCGTCATGGTGTTCCCGGTATAGCTCGGCGGCGTTGCGCCGCTCAGGGTCGTGTAGTAGCCGTTGACATCCGGGACGCAGGGCGGATTCGCCGCGCCGTTCGCGGGCGTGTGGCCGAAGATGTCCCACCCGAGTCCCTTGCCCGACCAGTAGAAGATGCCGTCGAGGGCCTGGCCGGGGGTCGTATCGGTGTTGAACTCCATGCGCCCCGCCAGCAGTCCGTAAGTCGTCGTATCGTTGGCCTGGGCGAGGAGCAGGTGCGCATCGCGGGCCAGGATGCGCACGTGATTGGCGTGCTCGTGGAACGGGTGCTGCCAGTGCCCCTGCCCGGTCACCCGCAGGAGTGTCAGCTCGCCGGGATGCATGTGCGGATTGCCGTTATACGGCTGGTTCGGGTAGTTCGGCGCGTAGTTCGCGTCCATGTCGTCGGGCATCGAGCGCCCGTTGATCAGGTAGTAGTTCGGGTGGTAGGGCTCCATCGCGACGTCCAGGCGGCAGCCCGCCGCGCCGGCAGTGCAGTTGCCGGCGGCGTTCACCTGGGCCAGCGCCTGCGCGTGGATCCGCGGATCGATCTCCGACCACTGGAAGAGGTACTCCCGGTCGTAGCAGGTGAGCGGGTGGTCGTACGCCGCCGGCGCGAGCCGGTAATCCTCGCGCCCGGGTTCGATCGCGGTGCAGTTCGCAGGAGGCGTGGCCGGCAGCACGACCACGGCGCCAAACAGCCCCATCTCGATCTGCAGATCCGGCTGCGTGCCGCTCTGGTAGATGTGGGTGCCGGCGCTCCCGACCGGGATCTGAACCGTGTAGGTCACCGATCCCCCGTTTGTGGCCTCGCAAGTCAGCAACCCCTGGGCCGTGCCCGAGCCGGCTGCCCCGCAGTTGCTGCTCGTCGTAACCAATCCCGGAAAGATGATCGAAGTATTGCCGGCGGGGGCCGGGAGACTATTGGTGAGCGTCACGGTGAACGATGTGCCCTCGGTGACGATCAGCGTCGGCCCGGGAAGCTGCATCAGCGGACAGAACCCGATCGCGGCGAACTGCGCCGGCGCGAAGGTGGGCGTGAATCCCGCCGCGCAACCGTAACCCCAGGAGTAGATCAGCTCGCCGTCCGGCTGGCTGCTGTAGCCCACACCGGCGTTCAGAATGAAACTGCCGGGGGTGCCGGTAGTGCTCGTGATGCCGGGGGCGGCGGCGTGAGCGGCGCTCGTCGCAAAGAGCGCCAGCGCCGCTGCCGCAGCGATCGAGAAGCCTGTGGACACGGCGCCGGACTTTCGGGTGTTCGCGTGGGTCATGATCGCTGTCCTAGTTGGTTACCACGATCTCGGCCATCGACCCGCCGAAGTTCTCGGCGTCGTTCGAGAGATGATCGAGCTGCGTCGTGTAGAGCGGGTAGGTGCCCGCGGGCACCCCGGTGCTGTCGATGATCACGTCGAGCGACTCCCCGCCCCCGAGCGTGATCGAGTTCGACTTGATGAAGAGGTCGTTGCCAGCCTGGTCGCGCAGGATCTTGGCGTTGAAGCCGACCAGCTCCATCGGAATGCCGTCGGTGGCGAGCGTCTGGTATTCCACCACGTCGAGGTCGTTGATGCGCAGCGCCGCCCGCTGTCCGCATTGCGCGGTGCCCGACGAGAACGGCGCGGCGCCGCACGTGTGCGGCGTGCCGATGTTGGTGGTGGTGCCGTTGTAGAGCACGATCAGCAGCGGCGCCGGCTGCGAGGGCCGCTGCTGGCTGTCCGAATCCGTGGTGTAGATGGCATGCGTGGCCGGAATCGGGTTGACGGTGCCGCTGGTGGGCACACCGCCCGTCCACCCGGGCGCGGAGCCGGCCGGCAGCCCGACCGTGTCAGGATAGCTGCGCCCGTTCAGCAGGAAGTACTTGTCCTTCATGTCGGCGAAGCCTTCCGGGTTGAAGGTCATGGCGACGAAATGGAAGTTGGGATCGAAGCCGTGGATCTGGATCGGCACGTCGATGTCGTAGCGCGTCGAGCCGTCGCCGTCGTTGTAGACGTACTTGAAGTTGTCAGTCGCGACATACCCCTCAGGATCCGGCCGGCTGAACGGATCGCTGACGCCGTAGGTGCCCTGCAGGACGTGGTTGTCGGCCGGCGGATTCGGCGCCGAGCACAGGATGTCGGGACCACGGAGATTGGCGGTCGTAGTCCCCGGGTAGTTGGTCGTGTTCGGCAGAGCCGGATCGCAGGCCGTGCGCAGATCCGCCTCCTGGCTCTGGCCCGTGACACCGTTGCCATACGCGACGGGCGCGCCCGGCGCTGCCGCCTTGGCCTGAAAGAGGTCGGTACCCGCCGGCACACGATTCTGGCGCGGGCGCACGTACAGCCACCCGACCATGCCCATCTGCAAGTGCTCGGGGGGAGTGATGTGGCAGTGCCAGAAGTACGTGCCCGCATCGGGCGCTATGTAGTAATAGGTAGCGCTTGCGCCGATGTTGATGGCCCAGCTCGGCTCCGGTACACCGTCGTAGAAGGAAGACGCGTTCGGGTAGCCGTGGAAGTGCACGGTGTGCTGCTCGAAGAGGTCCGGCCGCATGATCATGCCGACGTTGCTGAGGGTCAGCAGGAACTCGTCGTCCTCGTCAAACGCAAACAAGGGGCCGGGGATGTTCCCATTCATGACCCCGGTATTCATGATCGCCCCCGGATCGACGTTCACGGTCGCGAGCACGGTGGGATCAGTGCTCGGGGGGTTGTAACCGACCGCACCGTTCGGGTCGGTGCCGGGATTGCAGCCGCTCGCACCGTGGTTCGGGTTGGGCTGGCCGCTGTTGTAGTTCGGGCGCGCCGGGTCGCAGTAGGGCTTGTCGAAGTGCACCGGGAATTGTGTACCCGGCTGCCCATTCTCGATCGCGTTGAGGCCCGAGAGCGGTCCGAAGGAGAACATGAACATCTGGTTGCCGTCGGCCTCGGTCATGTAGCCGTCGCCGCCCGAGATCTGCTGGCACTTGATGGCCCCGCCGTCGTCGACGAGCGTGAGCGGCGAGAGCGTGTGTCCGTCAGGGCTTGCGGTTACGGTCCGCGTGTACGGCCCGGTATACGGCGCCTCGGCCGACTCCGGGTGCGGAGTTACGACCGTGCCGGAACTGTTCGCACCGAGGCTTGTCTGACCCGGATGGCGCAGGGTTGCGAGCGGACATTGAACCGAATACGAACCACCGCCCTGAAACACCTGTGCGACCTGTGCGCTTGCCAGCGCCGGTACCAGGCAGAGGAGAACGATCGGCAGCAAAGCGTGATTCAGCCTGTTCATGACTCCGAAGCCTCCTTCCTGACCTGCAAGCGGCGTCGCTCTACGCCGACGCGAGTGAGCGGGCCGACGCGAGTCGGCGGCACGCCGCGAGCGGCAAGAGCGTCAATGAGAGTGCGGTGAGACCGTGGCATAGTCGTTCGTTGTTGGTTGTAGCGCCCTGACGCGATGGAACTTACGCGCCTCGACACGCGCACGCACTACGACCAACGCCTCTAACGCACGGTGGCTGATACCTAACAGGGTCTACCGAGTAACCCTACCGGGTGCTGCGGACAAGTCCGCTGCGAGCGGTGTGACTTGTCATAAGCGCCCGGCGATTCCGCGCAAGCCCGCGAAAGGAGCGCATGACGGAGGACCGGGCTGTGCGCTCGAGGTGCGCGCGTCAGGGCCGGCCCTTACTGTCCCGGAGCGGGCTGAGCGGAGGGGGGCTGTTGCAGAGGCGGGAGGCTCGGGTTCTGGCGCGGATACCAGCGCGGCGGCAGGTACACGAACTTCCAGTTGCAGTAGCAGTCCTGGTCGGCAAAACTCACTTCGAACTGCCCGAAGCCCTTGCGCTTGATCGGCACGCCTTTCGATTGGCTCGCAACGCCCATGATGCCGACGCCGGTCGGGTCCGGGATCAACGCCCAGTCGGCCTGGCCGGTGAACGGATCGCGGTACCGCTGCCGCAGATAATGGCGCGGCACCGGATAGCGCTTGTCAACCAGCAGATCATCCAGTGTGAGCGGGTAATGGTGGCCAAATGCGTAATAGCCCGCGATCGCCCTGCGATACTGGTCGCCGGCGTAGAGCAGCTCCGCCTCCTTGTCGCGCTGCGCGCTGATGCTCCACACCCGGCTCGCCACGGTGAGCAGCAGACCGATGATGGCGACGGCCAGCAGCAGCCCAAGATAGGTGAAACCCGCTTGCGGGCCGGCGGCGCGCATCGTCTCACCAGGACGCAACCGCAGTCCCGTCGGAGGCGCGCGCCTCGGCGCCGCTGTGGAGGTCGCGGACGCCGGCATGATCGGGATCGTCGGAGGGCACCAGCACCCAGCTGTCGGCCACCTTGGTGAACGGATCCACCGGCACCGCGCGCACGTAACGCCGCGTCGCGAGCGCCTGGAGCGTGTCGGGATACTGATTGAGGTCGGAGTAGTACTTGTCGATGGCTTCGCGCAGGATCGCGAGATCCTGGCGCAGCACGGTCTCGCGCGCGTGCTGCAGGCTGTGGAAGTACCTCGGTACCGCGATCGCAAGCAGCGTGCCGATGATCGCCATGACGACCAGGAGTTCGATCAGCGTGAAGCCGCGGCGCCGCGCGTTTTGGTCTCGCGTGGCCGCGAGTGAGCGCCGCGTGTCACCACTCACGGTAGGGCACTCCGTTCAGGCCCTTGCCGCTCGCGAGCGAGTAGACGTCGTAGACGTCGTCGCCGGGTTGCGGATCATCGGGTGGGCTCGTGTAGCTGCGCAGGCCCCAGGTCTCCTCCGCGGGCACGCTGCCATCCGGAAAGAACGGATCGCGCGGGACGCGGCGCAGGAAGTACATCATCACCTTTTTCTCACTGGCGGCGTCCTCGACGCCCATGTACAGCGACTTGAGTTCCGGCGGATAGCCGGAACTACCGAGCTGCTGCTGGATGTGCCCGGTGTCCGCGGCGAGTTTGTAGGCATCGACGGCCGTGCGGATCTGGCGGAGCGCCGCACGCAGCTCGGCTTCCTTCTCGCGCTGCGCTACGAGCTGCGCGAGCGGCATGACCGCGGTCGCCATGAGTCCCAGGATGGCGAGGGTGATGACCAGTTCGATGAGTGTGAAGCCGCGCGCGCGCATGCGCTCACTCACTTGCCGGCCGGCTGGATCGCGATCTTGAGCGGCGGCGCCGGGCTGTTGCCCACCGTGGCGTTGGCCGCGCCGAGCACGTTGAGCATCGCCGCGATCTCGGTCGCATTACGCGGCGCGAGTGCCTTGAGCCGCAGAATCATCAGGTTGCCGCTGCCCTGCACCGGCTCCTCGGAAGTCGTTCTGACGTCGAGCTGCGCCCCACCGCTGCGGGTCTGCACCTTGGGACTCCCGGCGGCAGCGGGCACCATGTCGCCGGTCTCCGCGCTCACGATCTGGAATGCGCCCGGCTCGAAACGCAGCTGCGACAGCAGGTGCGTGATCGACTCGTCGGTCGAGAGGCGCACCGACACCTGAAACTCCTCGCCCACCTTCACCTCGCTCGGACCGTCGAGGGTGAGCGCCGAACTGCCGGCGGAGCCCGCCGCCGGCCCGTTGGACGGCACGGCTGCCGGAGGCGCCGTGACCGGCGGGCCCTTGGAAG
>JBOIAH010000251.1:0-5026 GCA_050739055.1 Steroidobacteraceae bacterium
GTTATCGAGTGGGCTGCACAGCTCGCACGCGCCACGCGCCGGCGCATGACGCTTCGCCTGGTCAAGGGCGCCTATTGGGACAGCGAGATCAAGAATGCGCAGGAGCAGGGGCTCGAGAGCTTCCCGGTGTTCACCTCCAAAGCGGCGACGGACGCGAGCTATCTCGTTTGCGCGCGGCGGCTGTTCGAGGCCCGGGATGCGATTTATCCGCAATTCGCCACTCACAACGCCTTCACGGTTGCCGCGGTGCTCGAGATCGCCCCGGCCGGCAGCGAGTATGAGTTCCAGCGGCTGCACGGCATGGGCGAGGCGCTCTATGAGGCGGCGCGCGCCGAAGTTCCGACGCTGCCGCCGGTCAGGGTCTACGCACCGGTCGGCACAAACGAGGACCTCTTGCCGTACCTCGTGCGGCGGCTGCTCGAGAACGGCGCCAACAGCTCATTCGTCCATCAGTTCATGAATCCGCAGATTCCCGTGGAGCAAGTCGTGCGCGATCCCATCTCGTCCCTGAGTGCCGAGCAATCATCAACCGCGCCGCGCGTGCGCGAGCCCGCGACGCTGTACGGTTCTGAGCGAACCAATTCCGCGGGCGAGGACTTCGGCGACCCGGCGGCGCTCGCGGTGCTCGAGGCGCAGGTACGCGCCGGCGCCGCGCACGGCTATTGCGGCGGCCCGATCGTGAGCGGCCTCTCGGTGCACGAGGCGAATGTCCCGGTTACCTCGCCCGCCGACAGCCGCGAAACCGTCGGCTTCACCCGCGATGCGACCGCGGAGGAGATCCGGCACGCCATGGCGGCGGCGGCGCAGGCGCAGCCGGCATGGGATGCGACTCCCGCGGCCGAGCGCGCCGCGTGTCTCACGCGCGCGGCGGACCTGCTGCAGGAGCGGCGCGGGGAGTTCCTGAGCCTGCTGGTGCGCGAGGCGGGCAAGACGCTGCCGGATGCGGTGGCCGAGCTGCGCGAGGCGGTGGACTTCTGCCGCTACTACGCGGCGCGCGCCCGCGAGCTGTTCGGAGCGCCCGAGGAGCTGCGCGGACCGACCGGCGAGCGCAATACCCTCTCGCTCCACGGCCGCGGCGTGTTCGTGTGCATCAGTCCGTGGAATTTCCCGCTGGCAATCTTCACCGGCCAGATCACCGCGGCGCTCGCGGCGGGCAACGCCGTAGTGGCGAAGCCCGCGCCCGCGACGCCCCTGATCGCGCATGCCATGACGCGCCTGCTGCACGAGGCGGGCGTACCCGCGCCGGTGCTGCAGCTCACGCCCGGTGACGGCCCGGCGTTCGGGCAGGTGGCGCTCACCCACCCGGCGCTCGCCGGCGTCGCCTTTACCGGCTCCACGGCAACCGCCGCCACCATCAACCGCATGCTCGCCAATCGCGACGGCGCGATCGTGCCGCTCATCGCCGAGACCGGCGGCGTGAACGCCATGGTGGTCGATGCCACGGCGCTCCCGGAGCAGGTGGTCGATGACGTCATCGCATCCGCGTTCACCAGCGCGGGCCAGCGTTGTTCCGCGCTGCGCGTGCTGTACCTGCAGGAAGAGATCGCCGCTCGCGTGATCGACATGCTGATCGGTGCGATGCGCGTTCTTACGATCGGCGCGCCGGGCGAGCCGGCGACCGACGTCGGTCCGGTGATCTCGGCAGCCGCGCGCGCGCGCCTCACCCGGCACGCCGAGCGCATGCGCGCCGAGGCGAAGCTCCTGTATGCGTGCGAGCTGGATCCGGCGCTGGCGGCGGGTCATTTCTTCCCGCCGCACCTGTTCGAGCTGCGCGCGCTCGATCAGCTCAGGACCGAGGAGTTCGGCCCGATCCTGCACGTGGCGCGCTACCGCAGCGAGCAGCTGCCGCAGGTGCTGGCGGCGATCCGCAGCACCGGCTTCGGGCTCACGCTCGGCGTGCACAGCCGGCTGGAAAGCGTCGCCGAGCACGTGTTCCGCTCGCTCCCGGTGGGCAACACTTACGTGAACCGCAACATGATCGGCGCGGTGGTCGGCGTACAGCCTTTCGGCGGCCAGGGGCTGTCCGGCACGGGCCCGAAGGCGGGCGGACCGCATTATCTGCTGCGCTTTGCCAACGAGCGCACGCTCACCATCAACACCGCCGCCATCGGCGGCAATGTCGAGCTGCTGTCCCAGGCTAGAAAACTACGTTGAGCCGCCGGGGCGCAACTCCCCGAGCAGCGCCTCGAGCGATTCCACCGGCGCCGAACAGGTGCTGCCCCGGCAGATGTAGGCGACGGCGTCGCCGCGCGGAGCCTTGGCGGCGAGCGCGGCCGGTACGCCCGGCGCGCCCGCAGGGATCGCCAGTGTCAGCCGGCGCGGCGCGTACTCGCGCACCAGCTCGCCGCGCCAGGCCTCGATCGCCTGCGGCTCGCCGCGCAGAATCACCAGTTGCGGCGGATGCAGCAGCTCCTCGAGCGCGATGACCAGGCTTACGTGCGACTGCGGGTACCTGCTGAGCGCCAGCCACGCGGCGCGCAGCGTGCGCTCCGCCGCCGCGAGATAGCGCGGCTCGCCGAACAGGTGCCCGAAGCGCTGCAGTGCCAGCGCCGCGATGCCGTTGCCGGCCGGGGTGGCGTCGTCCATGAAGGTCTTGGACCGGTGGATCAGCGTCTCGTGATCGTCGGAGGTGAAGTAGAAGCCGCCGGCCTCGCGATCCTCGAAGCGGGTGAGCAGCACCTCGAGCAGCGCCCGCGCAAACTCCAGCTCATCGCCGCGGAAGCGCACCTGCTGCAGCTCGAGCACCGCATCGGCGAGATAGGCGTAGTCATCGAGGTAGGCGTTCAGGTGCGCGCGGCCGTCCTTGCAGGTGGCGAGCAGCCGGCCGTCGCGCCACAGTGTCGCGCGGATGAAATCGAGCGCGCGAGCGGCGGATTCGGCCAGCTCATCCCGCGCCAGGGTACGCGCGGCGATCGCGAGTCCGCGGATCATGAGCGCGTTCCACGAGGTGAGGATCTTTTCGTCGCGCGCGGGACGCACGCGCTGCGCACGGATGGCGAGCAGCTTGACGCGCGCCGTGGCCAGCAGCGCGGCGACCTCGCCGGGCGTGCGCTTGAGGCTGGTCGCGATCTCTTCCCGCGACGCCGTGACATGCAGGTGCCAGCGGCCCTCGAAGCCCGGGGGCTCATCGAGGCCGAAACGCGGCGCGAACACCGCCAGCTCCTCGGAGCTGAGCGCGCGCCGTACTTCCTCGCGATCCCACACGTAGAATTTGCCCTCGTGACCCTCGGAGTCGGCGTCGAGGCTCGAGTAGAAGCCACCCTGCGGGGACTGCATCTCGCGCAGCGCCCAGCCGGCGGTCTCGAGCGCCACCTCTGCATGGAAGGCATCGGCGCTGGCGAGGGCGGAATTCGCGTACACGGCGAGCAGCGCCCCGTTGTCGTACAGCATTTTCTCGAAGTGCGGGATCAGCCACTTCTCGTCGACCGAGTAGCGGCAGAAACCCCCGCCCAACTGATCGTTGATGCCGCCCTCGCCCATGCGCCGCAGGGTGAAGCTCGCCATGTACAGAGCCTGCAGGTCCCGCTCGGACCCCGCGGGGCTCGTTCGCCAGTCGCGCAGCAACCGCTCGATGGACTGCGGATGCGGAAATTTCGGCGCGCCGCCAAAGCCGCCGTAGCGCTTGTCGAGACTGCTCGCCAATTGCGCGCGACACGCCTTGATGGGCGCGTCGGTGAGCTCGGTGTCGGCCGGCGCAGGCGGCGGCAGGATGCCGGCGAACGCCGTCATGAGCGACTCGTTCTGCGCCCGCAGCTCGGCGGCGTGCTGGCGGTAGTATTCCGCGACCCGCGTCAGCACGTCCTTGAAGGCCGGCAGCCCGAAGCGCGGCTCCCTGGGGAAGTAGGTGCCGCCGAAGAATGGACGCTGGTCGTCGTGCGTCAGGAACATGGTGAGCGGCCAGCCGCCGCCGCGCTGCGTGAGCATCCCGTGCGCGACCTGGTAGATGCGATCGATGTCGGGACGTTCCTCGCGATCGACCTTGATGTTGACGAACCTGTCGTTCAGCAGACGGGCGGTGGCTTCGTCTTCGAAGCTCTCTTTCTCGAGGACGGAGCACCAATGACAGGCGTTGTAGCCCACGCTCAGGTGGATAGGCTTCCCTTCGCGGCGGGCGCGCTCCAGCGCCTCGGTGCCCCATGGGTACCACTCGACCGGATTATGCGCGTGTTTCCGGAGGTACGGGCTCGTCTCGGCGATGAGATGGTTGGTGTATTTCGGCGTACCGTCGTCATTGAGATGGGCGATCTGCATGGTCGAGTTCTCCGGCCGGCTGAAGCGCTCACGGCGCGATGGGCGCGGCTCCGTCCGACTGCAGGCGCGCGTTGAGGCGCGGCAGGTCGAGCGTCTTGAATCGGGCCCAGCTCGCCAGCGCAGCATCGAGCAGGGCGCGATGCCGGGCGTAGCCTTGCACAGCGTCGCGGGTTGGCGCGGTGTCGGAGTCGTCGACCGCCCGCGCCAGGTTGTGGAACGCCGCCTCCAGGTACCGCAAGCCGTGGATCGTGCCTGGCGCGCGCCCGATCGCATCCGGTGAGGGTTGCTCGGTCGCCAGGTCGCTGATCGCAAGCAACTGCCGGTCCGCGGCGGCGAGCGCTGCGGCTGCCGCGGCGCCGGCGTTCTTGCCACGCTCGGCGATGGCGCTGCGAGTCCGGCCGGCCTCGGCCAGGGCGGCGGCGGTCTGCACCCGCGCGTCCTCAATCTCGCGGGCGAGTGCGAATTGCCGCGCGTAAGCGTCCGCGGGCAGCCTGATGCGCGGATCGGGCGCGACGGTGAGACTCTCGCGATAGTGCTTGCCGCCGACCTCGAGCTCGATCGAGTACCGGCCCGGCGGCGCCCAGACACCCGTCTCGCTCTCGCTCGGATCATCCGCGGCGAGCGGCGCGGTCACGCTGACCATCGCCGATGCCCGCGGCGCCGCCGTGCGCAGCTTCAGCAGCAGCGATGAGCGGCCGAAGCCGGATCTCGCCAAGCTTGAGATCGCCCCCGAGTGGATCGTTCCACCGCAGCCGCTGGCGAGCGGCGCCGGTGC
>JBOIAH010000252.1:0-10933 GCA_050739055.1 Steroidobacteraceae bacterium
CCGTCAAGGTGTTCCCCGACGTGACCGCCGGGGTCAACGTGCGCGGCACGCTGCTGCAGCCGCGCATGTCGTTCTTCTCCGATCCGCCGCTGCCGCAGTCGCAGATCGTATCGCTGATCCTGTCCGGGGGCTCGCTGCAGTCTGCGCAGAACGCCAGCAATGCGGCGCTCGGGCAGGGTGCCGCGCTGCTCGCCTCGCAGCTGGGCTCGCATGTCGGGGTCCCGGACGTGAGCCTCGAGACCGACCCCATCGCCAACGAGACCTCACTCGTCCTGGGTCGCTACCTGTCACCGCGCCTGTACGTGAGTTACGGGGTGAGTCTCACCGAGACGCTCAACACCCTGAAGCTGCGCTACACGCTCGGGGATCACTGGACGGTGAGGACCGAACTGGGCACCGCGCGCGGCGCGGACCTGGTGTTCTCGATCGACAAGTAAGCGCCCCGCTGTCGGCGCCCGTGCCAGCGCGGGCGCCCACGGCCTTGACTCCTGTGCATTAAAATGCACAATATGTGCATGTTTATGCGAATGTGCCGCGGCCCGTGCTGAGCGACGCGCAGCAACTGGAGCGGCGCGGCGCCATCGTGCGCATCCTGCGCGGCGGCCTGGTGCGCAAGCAGCAGGACCTGGTGCGCCTGCTGAAGAAGGCAGGCCACGACGCCACCCAGTCCTCCATCAGCCGCGACCTGCGCGGCCTCGGCGTGCTCAAGGCGAGCGGGCGCTACGTGCTGCCGCCGGATGAGGTGACGCGCGCCAACGGCGATTTCGCCATGCTGGCGCAGTTCGTGCGCTCGGTGCGCCGCGCGGGGCCGGCGATCGCGGTGCTGCGCACCACGATCGGCGCCGCGCAGAGCGTCGCCGTGGCGATCGACAAGGCCGAGTGGCCGGAGGTGGCCGGCACGCTCTCGGGCGACGACACCATATTCATAGCCACCGCCAACGTACGCTCGCAGGCCGAGCTCATCGCCCGCCTGCGCGCCCTGTTCCGGATCTGACCGTGACCACCAGCACCGCGGATGCGGGCGCCGGCCCCATCGTGCTCGCCTACTCGGGCGGCCTCGACACCTCGTTTCTCGTGCCGTGGATCGGCGAGGTGCACCGCCGGCCGGTCATCACCGTGACGGTCGACACCGGCGGCATCGATGCAGCCGCCGCCCGCGCGCTCGCCGAACGCGCCCGCGCGCTCGGGGCCGTCGAGCACCACCAGGTGGATGCGCGCGCCGAGTATTTCGAGCAGGTGCTGCGCTTCCTCGTCATGGGCAACATACGGCGCGGGCAGCTCTACCCGCTGTGCGTCGGCGCGGAGCGCATCATGCAGGCACAGACCGTCGCACGCCTGGCGCGCGAGCTGGGCTCCCCCACCGTGGCGCACGGCTGCACGGCGGCCGGCAACGACCAGGTGCGCTTCGAGGTCGCGCTGCGCACGCTCGCGCCGGAGCTCGAGGTGCTGGCACCGGTGCGCGATGAGGCGTTCAAGCGCCAGGATGAGCTCGACTACCTGCGCGAGCGCGGGCTGCCGGTGCCGCCCACGGGCGCGGCCTACTCCGTGAACCGGGGGCTGTGGGGCGTGACCATCGGCGGCCGGGAAACGCTGACCTCAGCCGGCAGCATCCCCGATCACGCCTGGATACTCACCCGCGATGCATTCACGCGCCCGCGCGCCGCCGAGCCTCACGTGCTCGGCTTCCGGCGGGGCCGGCCGATAACGCTCGACGGTCAGTCCCGCTCCCCGGTCGAGATCATCGAGGCGCTGGAAGCGCTCGCCGCGCCGTTCGGCATCGGCCGCGGCATCCACCTCGGAGACACCATCATCGGCACCAAGGGACGGGTGGCGTTCGAGGCGCCGGCCGCGGAGGTGCTGCTGTGCGCGCACCGCGAGCTCGAGAAGCTGGTGCTCTCAGGACGGCAGCAGCGCGTCAAGGAGCTCCTCGCACAGCCTTACGGCGATCTGGTGCACGAGGGCCAGCTGCTGGATCCCGTGTGCCGCGACATCGAGGCGCTGCTCGGGTCCTCGCAGCAGCGCGTGACGGGCGAGGTGCGCCTGCTGCTGCAGACCGGGAGCGTGTTCATCGAGGGGGTCGAGTCGCCCTTCTCGCTCATGGCGGCATCGCGCGGCGTGTACGGTGAAGCCGCGGGCGAATGGTCGGCGGCGGATGCGCTCGGCTTCGCGCGCATCGCCTCGCTCCCGGGGGTGTTCCACACGCGCGCCGGCGAGCGCGCCGCCGCCGCCGGGGAGCGCTGAGCATGGTCAGCATGCGCAGCGTGGTGGTCGACAAGCTCGCCTCGGTGACCCAGGCCTGCGGCCTGTCGCACGAGGTGCGCATCGCCGCGGACATTCCCGCGGAGGAAGGCGTCGTGGTCGTGGTCGAAGTGCTCAATAACAAATCGACCTACAACACCCTCGAGCTGGTGAGCGGCCGCATGGCGAAGCTCGGCAAGGGCGACGTCGTGGCGGGAGCGCTCGGACACCGCCACGCGCTGTTCGGCTACTCCGGTCACGTGCCCGCCGCGGTGCAGCCCGGCGACATCATCCAGATGCTCAACATCGGCGGGGTGCTCGGGGTGTGCGACTCGATCAACCCGGAGAAGGGCAAGCCGTTCGATTGCCGGGTGCTCGGCGTGGCGCTCACCTTCCCCTACCTCGGGGAGCGCATTGGCGTACCGGCGCGCGCCGGCTACCAGCCGCTCGACGTCAACGCCGCGCTCGACACGCGCGGCGTGCCGGTGGTGGCCCTCGCCGGCACCTGCATGGAGGCCGGCAAGACCGCCGCGGCGTGCGCGGTCATCGCCCGCATGCGCCACCGAGGACTCACGGTCGATGCTTTCAAGGCAACCGGCGTGTCGCTGCGCCGCGATATTCTCGCCATGGAGGATGCCGGCGCGCGCCGCTGCGCGATCTTCACCGATCTCGGGGTCGTCACGACCACGCGCGTGAACGGACCGGCGCTCACCCGCACCATGCTGACCGAGCTCGCGGGCGGCAAGCCCGACGTCGTGGTGTTCGAGCTCGGCGACGGCATCCTCGGCACGTACGGCGTGGACGCGATCCTCGAGTCTCGCGACATCCGCGCCGCGCTCACCGGGGTCATCCTCTCGGCCAACGATCCGGTCGCCGCCTGGGGCGGGGTGAAGCTGCTGCGCGAGCGTTTCGGGATCGAGCCCTGCGTGGTCACCGGGCCCTGCACCGACAACCAGGTGGGAGTGCAGATCATCGCCACCCAGATGGGCGTGCCGGCGTTCAACGCCATCAGCGACGCCGCGGCGCTCGGTGATCGGGTGATCGAGGCCGTGGGGCTGGCGACGGCGGCGGCGCAGTGAGCCCGGGTACGGCCGCCGGCCCTGCCATCCCCACCGTCGTGCTCGGCGGCACCGGCTACGTGGCTGGTGAGCTGCTGCGCCTCATCGCCGGTCATCCGCGCCTGAGACTCGCGGCGGTAATGTCCGACAGCAGTCCGGGCGAGCCGCTCGCCGGCGCGTTCCCGCACCTCGCCGCCGCCTACCCGGAGGCGCGCTTTTCCCCGCTCGCCGAGTCGCTCAAGGTGCTGTGCGAGGCGCGCGAGACGGCGGTGTTCTCGGCGGCACCCCACGGCGTCGCGGCGGGCCTCATCGACACCGCGCTCACGAGCGCCGCCCGCGCCGGCACCTCCCCCCGGGTGGTCGACCTGTCCGCCGATTTCCGCTATGCATCCGCGGACGCCTACGCCGCGGTGTACCAGCACCCGCACGGCGCGCCGGGCCGGCTCGGCGAATTCACCTGCGCGCTGCCCGAGCACCTGCCGGAGCTCACCACCGCTCATGTCGGCCATCCCGGCTGTTTCGCGACCGCGGTGCTGCTCGCGGGCGTGCCGTTGCTCGCGCTCGGGCTCACGGAGCCGACCTTGTTCGTGAGCGGCGTCACCGGCAGCACCGGCGCCGGAAGGCACCCCGTTGAAGGCACGCACCATCCGCTGCGTCACGGCGATCTGTACAGCTACAACCCCCTGACGCACCGCCACGCCCCGGAGATCATCGCGTGCGCGCGTGCGGCGTGCGGGGTCGAGGCACAAGTCGCGTTCGTGCCGCACTCGGGACCGTTCGCGCGCGGCATCCACGTGACGGTGCAGGCGCGCCTCAGGCGCCCGCTCGACAGCAGCCAGGCGCAGGGCGCGCTGCGCGAGTACTACGCGCGCGCCCCCTTCGTGCGGGTGACGCAGCGCGCGCCGCGCGTCAAGGACGTGGCGGCGAGCAACTACGCGCACCTCTCGGCGGCGGCCGACGGCCGCACCGTCGCGGTCCTGTGCGCGATCGACAATCTGGACAAGGGCGCGGCCGGCGGCGCCGTCCAATGGATGAACCGGATGTTCGGGCTGCCCGAGACCACGGGTCTCACGGCGCCCGCGCCCGGCTGGACCTGAAGGCGCGACACCATGCCGAAGCAGAAACGGACCGCGGCGACGACCGACAGCGGGATCCGGGCGGCAGCCCGGCAACACGATTTTCTCGCCCCGGTATTTTCGCAGTACCCGCTGGAAGTCGCCGCCGCGCAGGGCGTGTGGCTCACCAATACCCGCGGCGAGCGCGTGCTCGATCTGTACGGCGGACACGCGGTCGCGGCCCTGGGGTATGCGCATCCGGCCTGGACGGCGGCGCTCGCACGCCAGGCCGAAGCCTGCCAGTTCCAGAGCAACGCGGTCGCGATGCAGGTGCGCAGGCGGGCCGCGCGGCGCCTGGTGCGCTTCTCCGCGCTGCCGTTCGCCGCCGTGTTCTTCGTCAACAGCGGCGCGGAGGCGAACGACAACGCGCTCAAGGTGGCGCTGCGCATGACCGGGCGGGAGCACGTCGCAGCCATCGAGGGCGGCTTTCACGGCCGCACCGCGGCGGCGGGCGCCGTGACCTGGGGCGCGCAGGCGAAGTGGTACGGGTTTCCACGCACGCCCTTCGAAGTGAGCTTCATCCCGCGCGGCGACACGGCCGCCGTCGCCGCGCAGGTCACCCGGCATACGGCGGCGGTGATCGTCGAGCCCGTGCAGGGGCTTGCCGGAGCGGTGGATCTCGGTGCGCCGTTCCTCGCCGCGCTGCGGGCGCGCTGTGACGAGGTCGGGGCGCTGCTGATATTCGACGAGGTGCAGTGCGGCGTCGGCCGCACGGGGCAGCCGTTCGCGGCCAACCTCTACCGTGTGCGGCCTGACATGCTCACCGCCGCCAAGGCGCTCGGCAACGGCTTTCCGTGCGCGGCGCTTCTGATGTCACCCATGGTGGCGGCGTCGCTCAAGCCCGAATCCCTCGGCACTACCTTCGGTGGCGGCCCTCTGGCATGCGCGGCGATCAACGCCGTGCTGGCGGCGCTCAAGGAACAGCGGCTTCTTGAGCGCGTGCGGCGCCTGAGCGCGTACCTCCGCCGGACCTGCGTCGTGGGGCCGATCTGCGCCCACCAGGGGGCGGGCCTGCTGGTGGGGCTGCGCACCACGCGGCCGGCAAGGGAGATCCAGGGCGAGCTCCTCGAGTGCGGCATCCTCACGGGACTCGCGAGCGACCCGCACATCGTGCGCCTGCTGCCGGCGTTCATCCTCGAAGAGCAACACGTCGACCTGCTGCGCGACGCTCTGAAGGATCTGCCCCCGTGAGACGGTTCGTCGACCTGGCAGACTGCGGGCGCGAGCAGGTGCTCTCGCTGCTGGAGCTGGCGCGGCGCCTGGAAAGGCAACCCGAGCCGCGCTCGCTCGCCGCCAAGATCCTGGGGCTGGTGTTCTTCAATCCGTCGCTGCGCACGCTCGCCTCCTTCCAGGCGGCGATGGCGCGCCTCGGCGGCAGCTCGTTCGTCATCAACCCGGGGCACGGCAGCTGGCAGCTCGAGACCCGCCCGGGCGTGGTGATGGACGGCGCGGCCGCCGAGCACGTGCGCGAAGGCATTCCGGCGCTCGCCTCCTACTGCGACGCGCTCGGCATCCGCGTATTTGCCGAAGGACGCGACCTCGAGCACGATCTCGCCGAGACCACTTTCAACGCCATGGCAGCTCTCATCGACCGGCCGCTGGTGAACCTCGAGTCAGCGGTCAACCACCCCTGTCAGGCGCTCGCCGACTGGAAGACCCTGGACGATCTGGGCGTGCCGCGCGCTGGACGCTTCGTGCTGTCGTGGGCCTGGCACCCGCGCGCGCTGCCGCTGGCGGTGCCGGCCGCGGCGCTGCACATGGCGGCGATGCGCGGCATGGAAGTCATCGTGCTGCGGCCGGAGGGCTTTGCGCTTCCGCCGCCGATCATGGAGCGCGCGCGGCGCGCCGCCGCCGCCGCCGGCGGCTCGCTGCGCGAGACCGACGAGCGCGCCGACGCCCTTAGCGGCGCCGACGTCGTGTACGTGAAGGAATGGGGCGCGACCGCCTGCTACGGCGACGCGGCGGGCGATGCGCGCCTGCGCGGCACTCTCACCGGCTGGTGCGTGCGCGACGAGTGGTTCGCGCCGGCGGCGCGCGAGTGCCGCGTGATGCATTGCCTGCCGGTGCGCCGCAATACCGCGATCGCCGACGAGGTGCTCGACGGCCCGCGCAGCGTCGTACAGCGCGAGGCGGCCAACCGCCTGCCGGTGCAGATGGCGGTGCTCCACCAGCTGCTCAGGAACTGAAGGCTCCTCCCGGGAACGGACCGCAACATGATCATGCATCGAGACGAGCAGACTCTCGCCATCCGCGCGCTGAAGAGCGCCGCCCCGTACATCCGCCTGTACAAGGGCAAGACTTTCGTGGTGAAGGCGGGCGGGGGCGTGTTCGGCGACCTGCACTCCACCCGGGTGCTGGTGGAGCAGATCGGGATCCTGCATTACTTCGGCGTGCGCGTGGTGCTGGTGCACGGCGGCGGACCGCAGCTCACCGAGCTGTCGGCGGCCCTCGGCGTACCGACCCACATGATCGAGGGCCGGCGCGTCACGGACCAGAAGTCCATCGACGTGACCGCCATGGTGCTCAACGGCCTGATCAACACCCGGGTGCTCGGCATCTGCCGCGATCTGAGCATCGAGGCGGTCGGCATCAGCGGCGTGGACGCAGGACTGGTGCGGGCGCACAAGCGCCCGCCGCTGAAGCTCGCCGGCAGCGGCGAGCTCGTCGACTTCGGCTTCGTCGGCGACATCGACGCGGTCGACACCACGGTGTTGCGCAAGCTGCTCGACAATGGCCTGATGCCGGTGGTGAGCCCGCTGTCGGCGGACGAGGCCGGGACGCTCCTCAACATCAATGCCGACACGGTCGCGGCCGCCATCGGCGCCGCTCTCGGGGCGGAGAAGCTGATCCTGTGCACCGGCGCGCCCGGGATCCTCGGCAGCGTCGCCGATCCCGGCTCACTCATCTCCTATACCGATCTGGCCGGACTTGCGCGGCTGCGCGACGCGGGCCGCATCGCCGACGGCATGCTGCCGAAGGCCAAGGCAATCGAGGATGCCCTCCGCGGCGGCGTGCGCCGGGTCCACGTGGTGTCGTACCGCTCCCCGGAAGGCATCCTCGGCGAGGTGTTCACCAACGAGGGCACCGGCACGCTCATCGTCGCCGATATCAACGCGCTCACCCCGGCCGAGCAGCAGGGGACGCCGTGACGCGCCTGTGGGACAAGGGCGCGCCGCTCGATGAGCGCGTGCTGCGCTACACCGCCGGGGAGGACTACGCGCTCGATGAGCGCCTGGTGCGCCACGATGTGCGCGCCTCGATCGCGCACGCCGAGATGCTGCACGCGCAGCGGCTGCTGTCCGCCGGCGACCTCAAGCTGATCCGCGACGGGCTCGCGGCGCTCGCCGAGGAGCACGCGCGCGGCCTGTGGCGCGTCGAGCTCGAAGACGAGGACGGGCAGACCGCGCTCGAGCGGCGCCTGACCGAGCGCATCGGCGCCGCGGGCGCGCGCCTCCATCTCGGGCGCTCGCGCAACGACCAGGTGCTCACCGCCATCCGGCTGTACCTGCGCGAAGTGCTCGAGCAGCTGAGCAGCGGGGCGCTGCAGGTCGCCGCTGCGCTCGGGGCACTGGCGCTGCGCGAGCACGGCACACCGCTCCCGGGCTACACCCACATGCAGCCGGCCATGCCGAGCTCGGTGCCGCTGTGGGCCGGCGGGTTTGCCGCGGAAGTTCGCGACGACGCCGAGGGCCTGCGCGGGGTCGCGCGGCGCATCTCCTTGAGCCCGCTCGGCTCCGCGGCCGGCTACGGCACGCCGGGGCTGCCCATCGATCGCGCCGCGACGTGCGCCGCCCTGGGATTTACCGCGGTGCACGAGCCGGTCACGGCGGTGCAGCTGTCGCGCGGCAAGGCCGAAGCGCAGCTGCTGTTCGAGATCGCCCTGCTGCTGCAGGACCTCGGCCGCTTCGCCGCGGACGTGCTGCTGTTCGCGACCGCGGAGTTCGGCTTCCTGGCGCTGCCCGAGGCGTTCACCACCGGCTCGTCCATCATGCCGCAGAAGCGCAACCCGGACGTGTTCGAGCTGATCCGCGCGCGCGCGGTGACCGCGCAGGCCTGCCTGGCGGAGGCCTTGGGGATCTGCGCGAAGCTCCCCTCGGGCTACAGCCGCGACCTGCAGCTGCTCAAGTTCCCGCTGTTTCGCGCCATCGACCTCGCACTCGAGACACTCGCCATCCTGCCCGCCGCGATCGATGCCATGCAATTCCGGCGCGCGGCGCTCAAGCTCGATCCCGCGATCCACGCGGCCGAGGAAGCCAACCGCCTGGCGGTGGACGAGGGCATTCCGTTTCGCGAGGCGTACCGGCGCGTGGCGGCGAAGTTCAAGAAATGAGCGAGGCTCGGGCCATGAGGCGCGCTTCACGCAGTGACGGGAGGACGCGATGACCAAGGTGTTGGGAATCTCCGGCAGCCTGCGCCGCGGCTCGTTCAACTCGGCGCTGCTGCGCGCCGCGACGCGCCTCATGCCCGCCGATGCGACCCTCGAGGTGGCGAGCATCCGTGGCATCCCGCTGTACGACGGCGACCTCGAGGCGACCCAGGGAATCCCGGCGGCCGCTGCCCAGCTGAAGGAAGCGATCGTGGCCGCCGACGGCGTGCTGCTCGCCACCCCGGAATACAACAACAGCATCCCGGGGGTGTTCAAGAACACGATCGACTGGCTGTCACGGCCGGGGTCGGACATCAAGCGGGTATTCGGCGGCCGGCCGTTCGCCATCATGGGGGCCTCCCCCAGCGGCTTCGGCACCGTCCTTGGCCAGAGCGCCTGGCTGCCGGTGATGCGCACGCTCGGTACGCAGATGTGGTTCGGCGGCCGCCTGCAGGTGTCGCGCGCGGCGAACGTGTTCGACGATTCCGGGACTCTCAAGGAGCCGCTGATCGAGGAGCAGTTGAAGCAGTTTCTGGCCGGCTACGTCGCGTTCGTGCGGCGGGCCCGCGGTTAGCCTTAGCCTTAGCTTAGGCGCGCCGCGGCTGCTCACGTCTGCGGCGGCGCCTGCGGCGCGGCTGCGGCAAACGCCGGCAACGCTTCCAGGTGCGCGCAGATCGCGCGCAGTGTCGGGTACGGCGCGAGGTCGCAGTTGCGGCGCTGCGCGTTGTACATCTGCGGCACGAGGCAGACGTCGGCGAGCGTCACCGAGCTGCCGAACAGGTGCCGGCCGTCACCGCTCAAGCGCTGCGCCTGCTGCTCCAGCGCGCCACAGCCGCGCGCTATCCAGTGGGCGTACCAGGCATTCACCGCAGCCTCGTCCGCGGCGAGCGGGGAACGCAGGTAGTCGAGGACAGCCAGGTTGTTGAGCGGGTGGATGTCGCAGGCGATGGCGAGCGCCAGCGCCCGTACCTGCGCGCGCTCGGCGGGGGTGCGCGGCAACAGCGCCGGTTGCGGATAGCTCTCCTCGAGATACTCGATGATTGCGAGTGACTGGCTGATGGTGCGCGCGCCATCCACCAGTAGCGGCACGAGTCCTTCGGGATTCAGGGCCAGGTACTGCGGCGTACGCTGCACGCTCGCCGGGGCGCGCAAATCCACCGGCAGCGCCTCGTAAGCGAGCTGCTTGAAGTTGAGTGCAATGCGCGCGCGGTAGGAGGCAGAGCTGCGAAAATAGTGGTAGAGCTTCATGCGATGCTGTTGCGCAGCACTTCGAGCCCGTCGATGCCGCCCTCCAGGCGGTCACCCGGCGCCAGCGCGCCCACGCCCGCGGGGGTGCCGGTGAAGATGAGGTCGCCCGGCTTGAGCTCGTAGAGCGCCGACAGCTCGGCGATGATGTGCGGCACGTCCGACAGCAGGCGGCTGACGTCCGACTCCTGCCGCAGCTGCCCGTTCACGGTGAGCCAGATGCGTCCGCGCGACACGTGTCCCTCGCTCGCAGGACGAATGGCGGCCACCGGGGCGGAGAAATCGAAGCCCTTGCCCGTGTCCCACGGCTGGCCGCGCTCCTTGGCCGCGCTCTGCAGGTCGCGGCGTGTCAGGTCGTTCCCCGCGGCGTAGCCGAATACATGCTCGAGCGCGCGCCCCGGCGCGAGGTCGCGCCCGGCGCGGCCGATCGCGACCACCAGCTCGATCTCGTGATGGAAGTTCGAGGTGCGCGGCGGGTAGGGAACCGCGGCGCCGTTGGCCACCACCGCATCTGCGGGCTTCATGAAGAACACCGGCGGCGCGGATTGCGAGCCCATCTCGCGCCGGTGGTCGGCGTAGTTGAGGCCCGCGCAATAGATGCGGTGCACGGGGAAGCGCCGGCTCCCCCCGGCCACGGCGACGCTCGGCGGGGCGGGCGGCGGGAAGGCAAAGTCGGTCATCGCACCCACCTGTCGGGCTGTCGGAAGGTGCAGATTGCCACCGCCCGACCGGCTAGACTAGATCCGATGAGCATCTGGCGCGTCACGCCCACTGCCGAGGAGCTCACCGAACGGGGCAGCCGCACCCTGCCCGGCTACCTCGGCATGCGCTTCACCGAGATCGGCTCCGACTTCCTGCGCGCGACCATGCCGGTGAATGCGCACACCCACCAGCCCTTCGGCGTGCTGCAC
>JBOIAH010000253.1:0-3507 GCA_050739055.1 Steroidobacteraceae bacterium
GTTCCCGGGGGAGCCGATCCGCACGCTCGATGCGATCCATCTGGCTTCGGCGCTGGCGGCCCGCGCCGCCGTCTCCGGGTTGCAGCTCCTGAGTCTCGACGATCGCATCCGTCGGGCCGGCACAGCGCTCGGGCTGGCAGTTCTGCCGGCGTAGGATCTGCCCGGGGGAAGACTTCAGCCCTTATAGCCGTAGTACTCGCAGAACCAGTCGACGAACTTACGCACCCCCACCTCGACCGGAGTCGCGGGCCGGTAGCCGACGTCCCTCACCAGATCGCCGATGTCCGCGTAGGTTTCCGGCACGTCCCCGGGCTGCAGCGGCAGGAAGTTCTTCTTCGCCTTGCGCCCCAGGCACTCCTCGAGGACCTCGATGTAGCGCAGCAGCTGCACCGGCTGGTTATTGCCGATGTTGTAGATGCGGAACGGGGCGAAGCTCGAGGACGGATCCGGCGCCTTGCTGTCCCAGTGCGGGTCGGGTTGTGCGATGCGCTCGGAGGCGCGCACCACCCCTTCGGCGATGTCATCCACGAAGGTGAAGTCACGCTGGTGGTGGCCGTTGTTGAACACGTCGATCGGCTTGCCCTCGAGGATGTTGCGCGTGAACAGGAACAGCGCCATGTCCGGACGCCCCCACGGGCCATACACCGTGAAGAAGCGCAGCCCGGTGGTCGGCAGGGCGAACAGCGCCGAGTAATTGTGGGCCATGAGCTCGTTGGCGCGCTTGCTGGAAGCGTACAGCGACAGCGGGTGGTTGGCGCTGCCGTGGACCGAGAACGGCATGTGGGTGTTGGCGCCGTAGACTGAGCTGGTCGAGGCGTACACCAGGTGCTCGACGCCGCTGTGCCGGCAGCCTTCCAGCACGTTGAGCGTCCCGGTGATGTTGCTGCGCACGTAGGCATGCGGGTTCTGCAGCGAGTAGCGCACGCCCGCCTGCGCGGCCAGGTGCACCACCCGCGGGAACTTCTCGCGCTCGAAGAGCGCCGCGACCCCTGCGTCGTCCGCGAGATCGAGCTTCACGAAACGAAAGCCCGCCTGGCTCGTAAGCCGCGCGAGGCGCGCCTGCTTGAGCGTGACGTCGTAGTAATCGTTGAGGTTATCGAGGCCCACGACCTCGTAGCCGCGCGCGAGCAGGCGCTGCGCGGTGTGCATCCCGATGAACCCCGCGGCGCCGGTCACCAGGATCTTCATAAGCGCCCGTCGACCTCGGAAGCGGGGAACAGATCCTTGATGTCGTACAGCACGTGGGTCTTCCTGCACAGCCGCCGCACCCCGCGGGCCCCGAGCTGCCTGAACTCGCGGTGCGCCACCGCCAGCACCGCCACGTCGTAGCGCTTAGGCGCGAGCGTGCGCGTGAGCGTAAGCCCGTACTCGTGCCGGCACTCGCTTAAGTTAGCCCACGGATCGTAGATCTCCACCCGCGCGCCCTGCCTGGCGAGCTCGCGCACCACGTCCACGACCTTTGAGTTTCGGATGTCCGGGCAGTTCTCCTTGAACGTGATCCCGAGCACCAGCACCCGCGCACCCTTCACGTGAATGCGCTTGGCGTTCATGAGCTGCGTGATCTGCCCCGCGACGTAGAGCGCCATGTTGTCATTCAGCCGCCGCCCGGCGAGGATCATCTCCGGGTGGTAGCCGATCTGCTGCGCCTTGTGGGTGAGGTAGTACGGGTCGACCCCGATGCAGTGCCCGCCGACCAGCCCCGGCTTGAAGGGCAGGAAGTTCCACTTGCTGCCCGCCGCCGCGAGCACCTCCTCGGTATCGATACTCAAGCGGTTGAAGATCAGCGCCAGCTCGTTGATGAGCGCGATGTTCACATCGCGCTGGGTGTTCTCGATCACCTTGGCGGCCTCGGCCACCTTGATGCTGGAGGCCCGGTGGGTGCCGGCCCGCACGATCGACCCGTAGAGCTCGTCCACGAACTCGGCGGCCTCGGGGGTAGAGCCCGAGGTCACCTTGCGGATGGTGGTGAGGCGGTGCTCCTTGTCCCCGGGGTTGATGCGCTCGGGGCTGTAGCCGGCGTAGAAGTCGCGGTTGAACGTAAGTCCCGACTCGCGCTCCAGGATCGGCACGCACACCTCCTCCGTGCACCCCGGGTAGACGGTGGATTCGTAGATCACCACCGCGCCCTTCTTGAGCGCGCGGCCGACGCTCTCGCTCGCGCGGATGAGCGGGGTGAGGTCCGGGCGCTTGTACTCATCGATCGGGGTCGGCACCGTCACGATGAACACCCGGCAGCGCTTAAGCTCCTTCAGGTCAGACGTGAACTTAAGCTGCCGCGCTGCCTTGAGCTCGGCCCGCGTCACCTCGAGGGTGGTGTCGCGGCCGGCACGCAGCTGCGCCACGCGCCGCTCCTTCACGTCAAAGCCGAGTGTCTCGTAGCGCTTGCCGAATTCCACCGCCAGCGGCAGGCCCACGTAGCCTAAGCCCACCACGCCGATACGGCAGTTGCGCAAGCTCAGCATCTCGGGTCAGGCGCTCGAGCGCTGCGGGTCCGAAGGCAGGCGGGCCGGATCGGCCGCGGGCCACAGGCACCGCCCGCCGCTGGCCTTGGCGATGACCGCGAGCATGCACTCGTGCGCGAGCGACTCCGCCTCGCTCGCCGCCAGCACGCAGAGCGGCGTCGCCGTACGCACCAGGGCACGAACCGGGCGCACGCCGTCGATGACGCGGGCCGAGCCGTCGGCATCGCTCAAGGCGAGCGCACCCTGGCCGCCGGTCATGGCGAGGTACACGTCCGCGAGGATGCGCGCATCGAGCAACGCGCCGTGCAGCTCGCGGTGCGAGTTGTCGACTGCGTAGCGCTTGCACAGCGCATCGAGACTGTTGCGCTGCCCGGGATGCAGCTCGCGCGCCAGGGCGAGCGTATCGAGCACCTGGCACACCGCGGCCACGCGGCGCGCCTCGCCCGCGACGCGCGTCAGCTCCGCATCGAGAAACGCCACGTCGAACGCGGCGTTGTGGATCACCAGTTCCGCTCCGGCGAGGAACGAGAGCAGCTCCTCGCGGATTTCCGCAAAGCGCGGCTGCCCGTCCAGCTCGAGGCGCGAGATGCCGTGCACGGCGAGTGCGCCGTCGTCGATTTCGCGCTCGGGATTCAAGTAGCGGTGAAAGGTGCGCCCGGTGGAGCGGCGGTTGACCAACTCGACGCAGCCGATCTCGATGACACGGTGGCCGAGCTCCGGTTCAAGTCCCGTCGTCTCGGTGTCGAGCACGATCTGTCGCATTGGGCGAGTCTACCGTAAGGCAGATCGCTGTAATGCGTCGATCGCCTCGTTCGCGAGCCGGTCCACGCGCTCGTTGCCCGGCACGCCGGCGTGTCCCGGCACCCAATGCCACTCGATGCGGTGGGGCGCGGCGCACTCCTCGAGCCGCTGCCACAGATCCTGGTTCTTGACCGGCTTGCGATCCGCGGTGCGCCAGCCGCGCGCCTTCCACGCAGGCAGCCACTCGGTGATGCCGCGGCGGACGTATTCGGAGTCGGTATACACGCGCGCCTGCGCCGGCCGC
>JBOIAH010000254.1:0-1711 GCA_050739055.1 Steroidobacteraceae bacterium
GCGCGCGATCGACATTATCGCGGAGCGCCAGCATTTCGATGGGGATCGCGCCGTGGTGCGCGGGCACTCGGTGCAGCACGCGCTGCGGCTGCTGCTGCGCCTGGACCTGCCGGTGCGCCGGGAGGCGACTCCGCGCACCGGTCCGGCCTGAGCGGTGAGCTGAGCGCGTGCCGGACCTGCAGCCGGGCCCGCCACCCGGGCGGCCGCACCCCGCGACGCGGCGCCTGTTTTTCGCGTTGTGGCCGGATGAGGCGCAGCGCGCGGCGCTTGCGCATGCGATCCGCAAGTCCGTCAGGGCCTGTGGCGGCCGTCCGGTGCCGCTCCCGAGCCTGCACGTGACGCTCGCATTCCTCGGCGGGGTGCCCGAGAGCCGCATCCCGGAGCTCGGCGCGATCGCACGACGCGCGGCCGAAGGCTTCGCGCCGGACACATTGCCGCTGGCGCTCAGCTTCGATTCCGTCGCGCATTGGGCGCGGCCGCAGATCCTGTGTGCGCTGGCGCGCGAGGCTGTACCCGGGGCGCAGGTTCCCGGGCCGCAATCGCTCGCCGAAAACCTCAAGAGGCAAGCGGTGGCGGCCGGATTTAGTCCGGATCTCAAGCCCTTCCACGCGCATGTGACGGTGGCGCGCAAAGTTGTGCGGGCACCGGCCGGGCACGCGATGCATTCCGTACAGTGGCACTTCGGGTCGTTCGCCCTGGTTGAGAGTCGTACCGATCCGCGCGGTGCCGTATACAGTGTCGTGGAGTGGTATTCACTGGCTGGCGCGGAAAAAGTGCGCACACAGGAGTCAAACTGAAGCGGCCGGCGCGCGCCGGGCGCGGCATCTTTATGTGATAATCGCGCCTGGAAAATCCGCGCACCACCCGCACCACTCTCTGGGAATTTCGCAGATGGAAGAAAACCGCAAGAAGGCACTCGCCGCCGCACTGGTTCAGATCGAAAAGCAGTTCGGCAAGGGCTCGGTGATGCGCCTGGGCGATGCCCCGGCGAGCTTCGACGTGGAAACGGTGTCCACCGGGTCCCTCGGGCTCGACATCGCGCTCGGAGTCGGAGGCCTGCCGCGCGGCCGCGTGGTGGAAGTCTTCGGCCCCGAGGCCTCGGGCAAGACCACGCTCACGCTGCAGGTGATTGCCGAGGTGCAGCGCATCGGCGGCACCGCCGCGTTCGTCGACGCCGAGCACGCGCTCGATCCCACCTATGCCGAGAAGCTCGGCGTCAACGTCAACGAGCTGCTGGTGTCGCAGCCCGATACCGGCGAGCAGGCGCTCGAGATCACCGACATGCTGGTGCGCTCGAACGCGGTGGATATCGTAGTGGTGGACTCGGTGGCGGCCCTGACACCCAAGGCGGAGATCGAGGGCGAGATGGGCGAGATGCAGCTCGGCCTGCAGGCGCGCCTCATGTCCCAGGCGCTGCGCAAGCTCACTGGCAACATCAGCCGCTCGAATACCATGGTCATCTTCATCAACCAGATCCGCATGAAGATCGGCGTGATGTTCGGCAATCCGGAGACCACCACGGGCGGTAACGCGCTGAAGTTCTACGCCTCGGTTCGTCTGGACATCCGTCGCACTGGCGCGGTGAAAGAAGGTGATGAAGTCGTTGGTAGCGAGACCCGCGTCAAGGTCGTGAAGAACAAGGTGGCTTCGCCGTTCCGTCAGGCCGAGTTCCAGATTCTCTATGGCAAGGGCATCTACCTCAACGGTGAGA
>JBOIAH010000255.1:0-5389 GCA_050739055.1 Steroidobacteraceae bacterium
GATGGTACCCGTGCCGACCCCGCCTGACTCGAAGGGCCGCGTGCCGGAGCTGTGGCTCATTCCCCCGGGTCAGGCGCCGCGCTCACTGGGACTCGTTTCCATCGACAGGGCGCACACCGTCAAGGTCCCCGCGGATTTGCGCCTCGCGCTCGCTTCAGGTTCCGTGCTGGCGATCACGCTCGAGCCGCCCGGGGGCGCTCCCCGGGGTGTTCCCACCGGGCCCATCATCGCCAAGGGCCCGCTCCGAATCTGATCAGAAACTGACCGCGGCCCGCATCCCGAACCGGGTGCCGTGCGTATTTCCTTCTGCAGACCGCATAAGGAGATACCCATGTCGGAGCGGCAAGCGGCTGTCCCGAGCCCGCCAGTCACCCCTTCCTTCTCTCAGGCGGCCCGCGTCGCCCTGCGCCGCTGGTTCGACACGAGCGCGGGCCCGCAGGCCGAGGCAGGCGCGGATCGCATCGACTGGCTGCGGGCCTCACCGTTCATCGCCCTGCACCTGGCGTGCTGCGCGGTCCTATGGGTGGGGGTGTCGCGCGTTGCAGTAGCAATAGCCGCCGGACTGTACATCGTGCGCATGTTCGCGCTGACCGGCTTCTACCACCGCTACTTCTCGCATCGCACCTTTCGCACCTCGCGCGCGCTGCAGTTTGCATTCGCCTGCATCGGCGCCTCCTGCGTGCAGCGCGGTCCCTTGTGGTGGGCCGCGCACCACCGCAGCCACCACCTGCACGCCGACACCGAGCGCGATCCTCATTCCCCACGGGTGCATGGCTTTGTATGGAGCCACGTCGGCTGGTTCCTGACGCCGGCGGGGTTTCGCACCAACTGGCAGCGCATTCCCGACCTCGCCCGCTATCCGGAGCTTCGCTGGCTGGACCGCTACGACGTCCTGGTGCCGGTGGCGCTCGGCGCTCTCCTGTACGGCCTCGGGGCGTTGCTCGCACGGTACCAGCCCGGGCTCGGTACGAGCGGCGGACAGCTCCTGACCTGGGGATTCTTCATCTCCACGGTGGTGCTGTTCCACGTCACCGTCACGATCAACTCCCTGGCCCACGGCTTCGGCACGCGCCGTTTCGCGACACCCGATGACAGCCGCAACAACCCGTGGCTGGCGTTGCTGACTTTCGGCGAGGGCTGGCACAACAACCACCACTTCTTCCCGGGCTCGGTGCGGCAGGGCTTTCGCTGGTGGGAGTTGGACCTCACGTACTATGGTTTGCGGCTGATGGCCGCGCTCGGCCTCGTGCATGGCCTCAAGCGTGTACCGGCGCGCGTCATGCAACAGGTGCGCGGCTGAAGCATGCGAATCGCGGTCGTCGGTTCGGGCATCTCCGGCCTCGCGAGCGCGTGGCTCCTGTCGGCTAAGCATGCCGTCACGCTGTTCGAGGCCAACAATTACCTGGGTGGGCACACCCACACGCACGACGTCAAACTGACTGGCGAGCGCCATGCGATCGACAGCGGGTTCATCGTCCACAACAAGGAACACTATCCGCTCCTCACTCGCCTGTTCGAGGAACTTGGTGTGCGCTCGCAGGGCACCACCATGAGTTTCTCGGTGCGCAGCGAAGCGAGCGGCCTGGAATACAACGCGGCGACGCTCAGTGGCCTCTTCTGTCAGCGCCGCAATCTAGTTTCCCGGCGTTTCTGGGGCATGCTCTTCGACCTGCTGCGCTTCTATCGCGAGGCGCCCGCGCTCCTGGTGCAGCCGTCGCCGGGCCCGACGCTGGGTGAGTACCTGGAGGCTCACGGTTATGGCGCGGCTTTTCGTGATGAACACCTGCTACCCATGGCATCCGCGCTCTGGTCGTCCCCGCCTGCCGGGATCCTGGCGTTTCCCGCGCAGTATCTCGTACGCTTCATGGCCAACCACCACCTGCTGCAGATACGGGGTCGGCCAGCCTGGCGAGTCGTGTGCGGGGGTTCATCAAGCTATGTTCGGGCGTTGCGCGCGCGCTGGGGTGTCGAGGAGCGCCTGAGTTGCCCGGTGCGCTCGGTGCGGCGCGACGCTGCGGGCGTGGTGATTGAGAGCGGTGCCGGGAGGGAGCGCTTTGACCAGGTGGTACTCGCCTGTCACAGCGACCAGAGCCTTGCGATCCTAAGCGACGCGTCCGATCGCGAGTGCGAGGTGCTCGGCGCCATTCCCTACCAGGTGAACGAGACCCTGCTGCACACCGATGCCTCGGTGCTGCCGCTGAACCGTAAGGCGTGGGCGGCGTGGAACGCTTTCATCCCGAGAACTCCGGGTGAGGTGTGCACGGTCAGTTACTGCATGAACCTGCTGCAGGGAGTGCAATCCGCCGAGCCCCTTATCGTGACGCTGAACCGCACTGCGGCAGTGGCGAGCGAGAAGGTGCTGGCGCGCATGCGTTACCAGCATCCGCTCTACACGCACGGCACCGTACGGGCGCAGGCACGTCGCGGCGAAATCCAGGGCCAGCGAAGGACCTGGTTTGCCGGAGCTTACTGGGGCTGGGGCTTCCACGAAGACGGCCTGCGCAGCGCCGTCGAGGTCTGCCAGGCTCTGGGCGTTCGCTGGGCGCCACTGCAGCGCGCGCCTCGCAGCGGGGAGGCGGCGGCACCCGCAAGGATGAGCCTCGGGTTGACGACATGAAGGCTGCGCCGGCGACTCTTCAGTCAGCCGCGCTGACAAGCGCGGTGTACGAGGGCGTGGTCCGTCATCGCCGCCTCGCTCCGCACCGCCACGAATTTCGCTACCGCATCGCGCAGCTCTACCTGGACCTTGACGAGCTGGAGCGGGTGTTTGCCGACCGCTGGCTGTGGTCGGTCGGCCGCCGCAATCTCGCGGAGTTTCGGCGCAGCGATTACCTGGGCCCGAGAGAAGTCCCGCTGCGGGAGGCGGTGCGCGACTGCGCCGAGCACGCGACCGGACGACGCCCTCAAGGACCCATCAGACTGCTGACCCACCTGCGCTACGCCGGGTACATCTTCAACCCGGCGAGCTTCTACTACTGCTATACGAACCAGTCATGCAGTGAGCTCGACTGCATCATCACCGAGATCACCAACACCCCATGGCGCGAGCGCCACGCGTATGTACTACCCGCCAAGGCGGCCGAAGCACGCGGGCACACGCTGCACTGGTCATTCGCCAAGACCTTTCACGTCTCCCCCTTCATGCCCATGGAGCGCACCTATGCGTGGCGGTTCACTCCGCCAGGGGAGATCCTGTCGGTGCACATGGAAGTGCGACGCGAGTGCCAATCGGAGTTCGACGCAACCCTGACGCTGCGGCGCCGTCCGCTTGATTCGCGCTCCCTCGCCCGGGTGCTGACGCGCTATCCGCTCATGACCACTCAGGTGATCGGCGCGATCTACTGGCAGGCGCTGCGGCTGTGGCTGAAACGCAACCCCGTTCATACTCATCCCAACACGGCAGGTTCCCAGTGAACGACTTGACGAGCATCCCGACGCGCACGGCCGAGCCCGCTCATCGCGACGGGCGCTGCGAGGTCGCGCGTTTCAGCCCCGTTGAGCGCCTGTTGCGCGGGCGCTTGATCGCGCAGCTGAACAAGCTGCATTCAGGTCAGGTAAATCTCCAAGACGACTGCGGCAGCGTCCAGTTAGGGACCCAGAGCGCCGCTCTGTGCGTACGCGTACAGGTTTCCAATCCCGCGTTCTACCGGGCGGTGGCTGCGCACGGCAGCGTCGGTGCGGCACAAGCCTACATGGCTGGCGATTGGCGCTGCGATGATCTGGTCGCGCTGGTGCGGATCCTGGTGCGCAACCGCGCGCTCCTCGATGGCATGGAGCGCGGCTGGGCGCGCGCCGGGGGATGGCTGCTGCGCAGTGCACATGCACTGCGGCGCAATACGCTCGCGGGCAGCCGGCGCAACATCGCCGCCCACTACGACCTCGGCAATGAGTTCTTTGCACTTTTTCTCTCGCCCGACCTCATGTACTCATCCGCCTACTGGACGCGTGAGGACGATACGCTCGCACGCGCCTCGACGCGCAAGCTCGAGCTCATATGCGCGAAGCTCCACTTGGGTCCCGGTGATCACCTGATCGAGATCGGCAGCGGCTGGGGCGGTTTCGCGCTGCACGCCGCTGCTCGCCACGGCTGCCGCGTGACGACCACGACGATCTCGGGCGAACAGCATGCGCTCACCACCGAGCGCGTAGCCCGCGCCGGGCTCGCCGATCGTGTCACGGTGCTGCTCGAGGACTACCGCAACCTCACCGGGCAGTACGACAAGCTCGTTTCAATCGAGATGATCGAGGCGATTGGCCCTGCGTATCTCGGCACTTACTTTGCGCAGTTGGGGCGCCTGCTGCGACCTTCGGGCTTGGCGCTGCTGCAGGCGATCACGATCGAGGACCATCGCTACATGCAGGCGCTGAAGTCGGTGGATTTCATCAAGCGCCACGTGTTTCCCGGCAGTTTCATTCCCTCGATCCAGGCGATGCTCGCGGCGAAGACTCAGGCGAGCGATCTTGGGCTGGTGCATCTGGAGGACTTTGGAGACTCGTATGCGCGCACGCTTGAGGCCTGGAGACAGCGCTTCCTCGAACATCTGGCAGAAGTGCGGGAACTGAAGTGCGACGAACCGTTCATCCGCATGTGGGAGTTTTATCTCGCCTACTGCGAAGGGGGCTTTCGCGAGCGCTCGATCGGCGTCGCACACCTGCTGCTGGCGAAGCCCGGCTACCGCCGGCCGGCACCGTGGGTTGCCGCCGGTGGGTAAGGGACTGCAGGGCATGAGCCTGTGGGGGAATCTGCTGGGCTACCAGCTCGTGTGGTTCGTCGCGGTCTGCGGCGCGGGACGGAGCCTGGCGTGGCCCGCCGTCCTCGCGGCGGCGCTCTTCGCGGCCTGCCAGCTCGTGCTCTCAGGTGAACGTACACTGGAAGTCCGCTTGATCATCGCGGCGATCGTGCTCGGGGTGCTGCTCGATGGGACCCTGGCCACGGCGCGCCTGCTGCACTACGCGGCGCCCTCGCCCGCAGTGCCCGCGGGCGGCGCTCCGCTGTGGATTCTCGCCCTGTGGGCGGCCTTCGCACTGACCCTGAACCACTCATTGAAATGGCTCAAGGGCAGATACCTGCTGAGCGCGCTGTGCGGTGCGCTCGGCGGACCGCTCGCTTACGCCGCTGCGGGCCGGCTTGCCGGCGCGGTGACGTTTGACCCGCCGACGTGGCGCGCGACCCTGTGGCTCGCCGTCGGCTGGGGCGCAGCGCTCGCGCTCCTCAGCCGTCTCGCAGCTTACTGGACGGGCTCCGCGCGCGCCGCGCGGCCACTTGCGCGGCGCAGCGCCTCTTGAACCCGCTCGGGCAGTTGCTCGGCGTCTGGCTCCTTGCGTCGGTCATGATGAGCTTCGGCTGGCTATGGCAGCGCCGGCGCGCGAATGCCGGCATCGTCGATTC
>JBOIAH010000256.1:0-2083 GCA_050739055.1 Steroidobacteraceae bacterium
GCTCGACAACGTCCCGCCCCCCGCGCGCTTCAGGCCGACGATCAGTGAACGTCCTTCCAGTATTCGCGCTTCACCAGCCAGGCAAGCCAGGTGAACACCAGCAGAAACAGCACCACCCACAGGCCAAACTCACGCCGCGCGAGCTGGGTCGGCTCGCTGACGTAATCGAGAAAATTGACGATGTCGCGCACGAACCCAGCGAACTCGGCCCGGCCCAGGCGCCCCGGCGCGAGCTGCACGAAGTGGTCGAACACCTGCTCGTGGATAACCTCACCGCCCGGACCGGGGCGATCGACGGTCTTGTAGACCGCGCCCTTCAGCCCTTCGAGCTCCGACAGCACATCCGGCATGGCGGTCGTCGGCAGGCGCAGGTTGTTTGCGCCGGTTTGCTGGGCCGGATCGACGTAGAAGGTCGTGAGGAACTGGTACAGGTAAGCCTTGCCCCGGGCGCTGCGCATCAACGACAGGTCCGGCGGGGTCTTGCCGAACCACGTCTGTGCATCCGCCGCCGGCATGCTGGTCGTTATGTAGTCGGCCGGCTTGTCCCCGGGCGGCAGCAGATCCTTGACGAGCAGCGCCTGCGGGATCCCCAGGTCCTTCCCTAAGCGCGACCAGCGCTCGTACTTGAGCGAATGGCACCCCACGCAATAGCTGGTGAAGTTGCGCGCGCCGCGCTGCACGGAGGCCAGGTCCGACACGCTGGTATTCGGGCGCCAGCTTTCCCAGTCAGCGCCGAACGCAGCCCCCGTCTCGTCGGCCGCCAGCGCGCGCAGCGGCGCGCAGACGCTCGCCGCCAGCAACGCCGCCGCCAGCAGCGCCGGCACGGCGCGCGGCGCCTCAGTGCGCATGGTAGACCACCCTGTCGGGCACCGGCTTCACGCGGTCGATGCTGCTGTAGAACGGCATCAGCCAGAAGAACGCGAAATACAGCACCGCGAAGACGCGCGCCAGCATCACGTACAGGCCCTGGGCCGGCTGCAGCCCGAGGTACCCGAGCGCCACGAACGCCACTACGAAGATCGCGAGCGCGCCGCGCGACAGCCAGCCGCGGTAGCGCATGGACTTCACCGGCGAGCGATCCAGCCACGGCAGGAACAGGAACGACAGCACCGCGAGCAGCAGCAGCAGCGCGCCCATGCGCTGGTCCGGCACCGCGCGCAGGATCGCGTAGAAGGGTGTGAAGTACCACACCGGCGTGATGTCCGAGGGCGTGGATATCGGGTTCGCGGGCTCGAAGTTCGGCGCCTCGATGAACAGGCCGCCGAAGGTCGGCACGAAGAACACCACGATGGCGAGCAGCACCAGCAATACGCCGATGCCGACGAAGTCCTTCACCGTGTAGTACGGATGGAACGGAATGCCATCGAGCGGCTTGCCGTCGGGGCCCAGCTTCTCCTTGATCTCGATGCCGTCGGGGTTGTTCGAGCCGGTCTGATGCAGCGCCACCAGGTGCAGCATCACCAGCAGCAGCAGCGCGAGCGGCACGGCCGCCACGTGCAAGGAGAAGAAGCGGGTGAGCGTGGCGTCGGCGATGCCGTAGTCACCGCGGATCCACAACACGAGTCCCGGCCCGATTCCGGGGATGGTGCCGAACAGGTTGACGATGACCTGCGCGCCCCAGAACGACATGTTGCCCCAGGGCAGCACGTAGCCCATGAAGGCTTCCGCCATGAGCGCGAGATACACCCCCATGCCGATCAGCCACAGCAGCTCGCGCGGAGCGCGGTACGAGCCGTACAGCAGAGCCCGGAACATGTGCAGGTACACGATGATGAAAAAGAACGACGCCCCGGTGGAGTGCAGGTAGCGGATGAGCCACCCCCAGTCCACCTCGCGCATGATGTACTGCACCGAGTCGAACGACGTGGCCTCGCCCGGCTTGTAGAACATGGTGAGGAAGATGCCGGTGACCAGCTGCAGCGCCAGCACGAAGAGCGCGAGCGACCCGAAGAAATACCAGATATTGAAGTTCTTCGGCGCGTAGTAGCCGGTCAGCTGGCTGGTGATGAACTCCTGAACCGGCAGGCGCTGGTTGAGCCAGGCCCAGAAACCGGGTCTCGCGGCGGCGGCGCCGGCCTTGGGC
>JBOIAH010000257.1:0-7788 GCA_050739055.1 Steroidobacteraceae bacterium
GCACCGAGACGAAGCTGCGGATCCCCGAGTCCCCGCGCTCGAGCTCCTGGCAGATGAGACCATAGCAGGTGGCGTTGAGGCCCGCGCAGTCATAGCCCTGGATGGAGGAGCCGAGCAGCCCCAGCGAGGCGAGCTTCGGGATCAACTCCTTCGGGAAGCGGTGCTCCTCGAAGCAGCGCTGGATCACCGGCAGCACCTCGGCGTCCACCAGCCGTGCCACCGAGTCCTGCACCAGCCGCTCCTCCTCGGTGAGCGCGGCGCGCACCGCGTACAGATCCAGGGGATCGAGGGCGGAGGTGTGGGCAGATTCGGCGGCGTTGGCCACTGGGGGCGCTCCTTACTGCGGGATGGCGCGCGTATCCTATCCCAGAGAAGAGTGGCGCAGATTCCCGGCAGCGGCGCGGGGGCTTTCACGTGAAGATTCCCGAAATTCTCATGGTCGAGACCGTGCACCAGCCGGGCAGCCTCGCCAGGGTGCTGCAGGTGATCGCGGACGCGGGGCTCACGATCGAACACCTGACCGCGCTGCGGCGCGACCAGGGCAGGACGCTGTGGGAGATCACGGTCGAGATGGACGAGGCGGCGGACCTCGGCCTGTACGAGCGCATCGAGCAGTTGCCCACGGCGCGCTTCGTGGGCAAGTCCGACCGGGTATTCAATCGCCACCGCGGCGGCAAGATTCGCACCGTGGCGAGCGTGCCCATCAACTCGCGGCAGATGCTGCGCGACGTGTATACCCCGGGCGTGGCACGCGTGTGCCTCGCCATCCGCGACAATCCGCAGGCCGCACATGATTTCACCGCCCGCGATCACACCGTTGCGATCGTCACCAACGGAACCGCCGTGCTCGGGCTCGGCAACATCGGCCCGCTGGCAGGGCTCCCCGTCATGGAAGGCAAGGCGGCGCTGTTCGCCGAGCTCGTCGGCATCAACGGGGTGCCGATCCTCATCAACGAGACCGACCCTCAGCGGGTGGTGGCGATCGTCGCCGGCATAGAGATGTCGTTCGGGGCGATCCAGCTCGAGGACTTCGCAGCTCCCGAGTGCTTCGAGATCGAGCGCCAGCTGCGCGAGCGCCTGGGCAAGCCGGTGCTGCACGACGATCAGCACGGCACGGCGGTGGTGGCGCTGGCGGCGCTCATCAACGGCGCCCGCAACGCCCATCTCGACCTGCATGCCAGCACCGTGGGGCAGATCGGGCTCGGCGCCGCGGGCACCGGCATCGTACGGCTGCTGGGCGCCTACGGCGTCGGGGACATCCTCGGCACGGATCCGAACGCGCAGGCCGTGGCGCGCCTCACGGCGCTCGGCGGCGAAGGCTGCACGCTCGAGTCACTCATGCAGCGCGCCGACATCGTGATCGCCACCACCGGCGTGAGGGGGCTGATCAAGCCGCAGTGGGTGAGGAACGGGCAGGTGATTCTCGCGCTGTCCAACCCGGACCCGGAGATCGAGCCGCTCATCGCGCGCGAGCGCGGCGCGGCGTTCGCGGCCGACGGCGAGGGCATCAACAACCTGCTCGCTTATCCGGGACTGTTCAAGGGCGCCCTCGAGGCGCGTGCCCGGAATTTTTCCGATGCGATGCTGATGGCCGCGGCGGAGGTGCTGGCGGGGCTGGCGCGCGGCGATGAACTGGTGCCCGATCCGCTCGACAAGCAGGTTCACGAGAAGGTGACCGAGGCGGTGCGCGCGGCTGCCGGGGCGATCAGTACGGCAGGCTGAAGCGGCGGTAAGCCGCCGCCAGCAGCCACAGCGGGCCGATCAACAGGAACTGCAGGTCCTTGAAGAATGACGGGCGCTTGCCCTCGACGGCGTGGCCGACGAACTGCCCGATCCACGCCACGACGAATATCACGAGCGACGTCAGCCACAGCGGCCACGGCAGGTGCGCGAGCCACTGCGTCACGAGCAGCAGGACGATGAAGGCGATCAGGACGCCGGCGGCGAGCGCCGGGGACAGCGCGAAGTAGTAGACCAGGGCCGCGGCCGCCGCGAGCGTTGCCCAGTTGAGCCACGGTGAGCCGCCGGCAAACCCCGCCGGCACCGGCAGCGACCACAGGAACCCCAGCACCGCGAGCACGATCGTGGGGACACACAGCCAGTGAAGCAGCTTGTTGGCCGGGTTCTCGTGGCTCGCGCCGTATTCGCCGAGCCAATCCGCCACCGTACGCATGCGCCGGACGCTACGCCCGCCGCGGCGGCCTCGCAAGCTCTGCGCGGCGCTTCAGGCCGCCATCAGGCCGCGCAGTTTCCCCAGCGCACTCGACTCGATCTGGCGGATGCGCTCCGCCGAAACACCGTACTTGGCGGCGAGCTCGTGCAGCGTGGCCTTGCCGTCGGACATCCAGCGGCGCTGCACGATGTCGCGGCTGCGGGCATCGAGGCGCTGGAGCGCGCCGCGCAGCCTCTCGGTGGTGTCGTCGGCGCTCTGCGTGTTTTCCACGCGCTCGGCCGGATCCGCATCCGGCGCGGGCAGGTAGGCCGCGGGACTGTACGCTTCCTCGTCGGCTGCGTCCGGCACCGGATCGAAGGACATGTCGCGCGCCGCCAGGCGCTTCTCCATCTCGGTGACTTCGCCCGGGGTGACGCCCAGCTCGCGCGCCACCGCGGCGGTCTCCTCCGCCGACAGCCAGGCGAGATTCTTCTTCAGGCGCCGCAGGTTGAAGAACAGCTTGCGCTGCGCCTTGGTGGTGGCGATCTTCACCAGCCGCCAGTTGCGCAGCACGTACTCATGGATCTCGGCGCGGATCCAGTGAACCGCGAAGGACACCAGCCGCACGTTGAGGGACGGGTCAAAGCGCTTGACCGCCTTCATGAGGCCGACGTTGCCCTCCTGGATCAGGTCCTGGACCGGCAGGCCGTAGCCGCTGTAGCCGCGGGCAATGTGCACCACGAACCGCAGGTGCGAGAGCACCAGCGCCCGGGCGGCGGCCAGATCACCGTCCGAGCGGAAACGCTCGGCGAGCCGGTGCTCCTCCTCGCGGGTGAGCACGGCTATGCGGCTGACGCGCTCGAGGTAGGCGTCGAGGCTCCCCAGCGGACCCGCTAATGCCTGCTCGCCCAGCCGGGCAACCAGTGCGGTACCTGCAGTCATGAAGTCTCCCGTGGGTTGGGTGGGTATTCTAGCAGTCGCCACATTAGAGTGCTAAGAACCCTTGGAGTTCACTCTGGAAGGGGGCTACTTGAGCTTTACAAACAGCAGCTTGGACCATCTCACGCGAGGGGCGAATCTCCCTTCCGGGGGGTCCCCGGGGCCCCATCCGGGGTGCCAGAATCGCGCCCGTGGAAACTCACGCGGTGCTGCTCGCCCGGCTGCAATTCGCCTTCACCATCAGCGTCCACATCATCTTTCCGGCGTTCAGCATCGGACTTTCGGCCTTCATCGCGACGCTGCTCGTGCTGTGGCGGCGGACCGGCTCCGTGCACTTCCACCGCCTCGCGCGCTTCTGGACCCGGATCTTTGCCGTGTCGTTCGCCATGGGCGTGGTTTCAGGAATCCCCCTGTCTTACGAGTTCGGAACCAACTGGAGCCGCTTTTCCGCGGTGGCCGGCAACGTCATCGGACCGCTCATCGCGTACGAAGTGCTCACCGCGTTCTTTCTCGAGGCCACGTTCCTCGGCGTCATGCTATTCGGCTGGCGGCGAGTGCCGCCGTGGCTGCACGTGACGAGCGCCATACTCGTCGCGCTCGGCACGGCGATCTCGGGGTTCTGGATTCTCTCGGCCAACAGCTGGATGCACACGCCGGCGGGCTACGTGCTGCGCGCCGGCATTGCCTACCCGGTGGACTGGCTGCAGGTCATTTTCAACCCGAGTTTTCCCTACCGCTTTGCGCACATGATGTGCGCGGCGTACCTCACCACTTCGGTCGTGGTGCTGGCCGTGGGCGCGCGTTACCTGCTGCAGGGGCGATTCGCGGCTGAGGCCCGCACCATGGTGCGGATGGGCGTGGGCATGATCGCGTTGTTAGGACCCGCGCAGCTGCTGATCGGCGATCAGCACGGGCTCAATACTCTCAAGTATCAGCCCGCGAAGATCGCAGCCATCGAGGCGCATTGGGACAACGACGGGCCGGCGGCGCTGGTGCTGTTCGCCTGGCCCGACGTACGGCACGAGACGAACCGCGCCGCCATGACCGTTCCTCACCTGGGAAGCCTCATTCTCACCCACGACTGGAACGGCCGCTTTGCGGGCCTGAAGGACTTCCCGCCCGGGCAGCGGCCGCCAGTCGTTCCGGGATTCTTCGCTTTCCGCCTCATGGTCGGCATCGGAAGCGCGCTCATTGCGCTCGGGCTGGGCGGGGCGCTGCTGTGGTGGCGGCGGGGGCTGTTCGCGGCGCGCTGGTACCTGCGCCTGGCGTCGTGGGCCTGGCCGCTCGGATTCATCGCCATCCTCGCCGGCTGGGTGACCACCGAGACCGGCCGCCAGCCTTACGTCATTTACGGGATCCTGCGCACCGATCAGGCGGCCTCGCCGGTCGCCGCCGGGACGGTGGCGGTGTCGCTCGCGCTGTTCGTGCTGGTCTATTTGGGCGTGTTCTCCATGGGAGTGCGCTACATCCACAAGCTCATCGAGCGGGGACCTGAGGCGCCGACGCTTGCGCTGCCGCTGCCGCCCGCAGGCCTGCCTAATCGTCCCCTGTCGCTGGCCGAGCCGACCGCGGGCGCCGCGCGCAGCTCAGGGCGCGCCGCAAGCGAGGGGGAACCGCCTGCATGAGCGCCGCTTTCACCGGGGCAGCGTACTGGCTGCCGCTGATCAGCGCGGGCTTCATCGCGCTCGCGGTCGCGATGTACGTGGTGCTCGACGGCTTCGACTTAGGCATCGGCATCCTGTTCCCGTATTTCCCGTCCGAGACCGAGCGCGACCAGATGATGAACTCCGTCGCGCCCTTCTGGGACGGGAACGAAACGTGGCTGGTGCTGGGCGGCACGGGCCTGTTCGTGGCGTTCCCACTTGCCTACTCGGTGATCATGCCGGCGCTGTACGTGCCGGTGATCGTGATGCTGCTCGCGCTCGTGTTCCGCGGCGTCGCCTTCGAGTTCCGCTGGCTCGCCAAACCCCGGCATCACCGCTGGGATGTCGCGTTCGCGGGCGGATCCACCGTGGCGGCCTTTGCGCAGGGCCTGATTCTGGGAGGCCTGCTCGAGGGAATCCCGGTGGCCGGGGGGCGCTTCAGCGGCGCACCGTCCGGGTGGCTCACCCCTTTCAGCCTCATGTGCGGCGGTGCGCTCGTCACCGGCTACGCGCTCATCGGCGCGTGCTGGCTCGTCATGAAGACCTCCGGCGATGCCGAACGACGCGCCCGCCGGCACGCCCGGCCGCTGCTCGCAGCGCTCTTGTGCTTCATCGTGCTGGTCAGTGCGTGGACGCCGCTCGAGTTCGCGCGCGTGGCGCACCGCTGGTTCAGCTGGCCGAACCTCCTGTACCTCTCGCCCGTGCCGCTCGTCACCGCGGCGCTCGCGGGGAGCTGCTGGCGCGGGCTCACGGGGCGGCATCCGACCCTCGCTTTCTACAGTGCGGTCGGCCTGTTCCTCGTGGCATTCGCCGGGCTCATGATCTCGACGCTGCCGTACCTTGTGCCCCCCGCGCTCACGCTGTGGCAGGCCTCGGCCGCGCCCAGCACCCAGGCGTTCATCCTGTGGGGCATGGCGGTCCTGGTGCCGATGAGTCTGGGATATACGGTGTTCGTGTACCACACGTTTCGCGGCAAGGTGCGGCCGGGAGAGGGCTATCATTAGCAGCTCTGGCGAGCCGTCACCTTCCGGAGGTAGAGTGCCGCCGGGGCGTACGGTTAACCTCAAGCCGACCCGGGTCGAACCACAAGAAAACAGGGGGCATCATGATCAGTCTATTTGCGCTGTGGCTGCCGATCCTGCTGGCGGCCGTGATCGTGTTTGCGGCGAGCTCGGTGATTCATATGACGCCGCTCTGGCACAAGAGCGACTTCCCGAAAATGCCCAGGGAGGCGGAGGTGCTCGACGCGCTGCGACCATTCTCGATTCCGCCCGGCGACTATTTCATCCCGCGCGCCGCGGGCATGAAGGAGATGCGCAGCCCGGAGTTCAAGGACAAGCTGGCCAAGGGCCCGGTCGCCGTGCTCACCGTCATGCCCAACGGGATGATGTCGATGCGCGCGAGCCTCGCGCAGTGGTTTGTGTTCCTCATCGTCGTCGGCATCTTCGTCGCCTACATCACCAGCCGCACGCTCACCGTGGGTACCCCGTACCCGAAGGTTTTCCAGATCGCCGGCGCAACCGCGTTCATCGCCTACGCGCTCGCGCTGTGCGAATTGTCGATCTGGTACCGGCGCGCCTGGAGCCTGACACTGAGGTCGGCCCTCGACGGACTGATCTACGCGCTGCTCACGGCCGGGACCTTCGGGTGGCTGTGGCCGCGCTGAGCGCGTTAAGCGCGTCACAGCACCGCGGGGTTATGACCGGGCGGCTGCGCTCAAGGGTGAGGGTGCTAACGCGCGCACTGACGGTGCGGCCAAAACTTAAGAGTGCGTCACGTCTGCGTGACATAAGGCATGGTCTGATAAAGTGGCAAAGCTCGACGGGTCCGGTGAGGCAGACAAGGTCAATGAATCAGGGTCGCGTTTCAGGGATGGGGGCAGTTGCGTGCCTGCTGTTCGCCACAGCAGTCTCCCAGGCAGTCGTCCCGCCTGACCTGGCGGTGCGCACCCACCTGCGGTACGCAGCCCGCGCCTCGCTCGCCGCCCCGGCGCTGCGCTCGAGCGCCGCGCTGGTGCTCGATACCACTCATGCTGCGGTGCTGTACTCGCGGCATTCGGCTGTCGCGATGCCGATCGCCTCGATCACCAAGCTCATGACGGCGCTGGTGGTCATGGAGGCGGGACAGGCGCTCGATGAGACGCTGCGGATCACGCCGGAGGATCGTGCGCACGGCCGCGGCGCCCGCTCACGCCTCATGCCCGGGGCGGAGCTCTCGCGCGGCGACCTCCTGCACCTCGCGCTCATGGCATCGGAGAATCGCGCCGCCCATGCGCTCGCACGGAACTACCCGGGGGGCCTCGACGCCTGCGTCCTGGCCATGAATGCCAAGGCCCGCGAGCTCGGGATGACCAGTGCGCACTTCGTGGAGCCGACCGGGCTGTCGGACGGGAATGTGGCGAGCGCCGAGGATCTTTCCAGGCTGGTGATGGCGGCGGCCAGGGAGCCGGTGATCCGCGAGTATTCCACCGACAGCAGTTATAACGTGCGCGTCGGCCGGCGCATGCTCAGGTTCCGCAGCACCGATTCGCTCACCTCCAGGCCCGACTGGGACATCGTGGTGCAGAAGACCGGCTACATCTCGCAAGCCGGGCGCTGCCTCGTCATGCAGGCGGTGATCGAGGAGCGCACGGTGGTCATCGTGCTGCTCAATTCCTACGGCAAGCGCAGCCGCGTTGCCGATGCCCGCCGCATCCGGCGGTGGATGGAGCACGCGCACCCCGCGGCCGTCTCCGCCACGCCCGCGCCCGCCGCGACCTGAGGTCGATCCGGCGCTCGAGCCTTGGCGCGCGGCGAGCTGCGCGAGTCAGGCCCGCGGCTCGATGCTGCGCAGGTGACGCGCGGCGGAAAGCCACGCTCCGAGCCACCCCAGCGCCGCGCCCGCGCCCAGCAAGATCCCGATCTCCGGCGGGGTCGGACCGCGCAACTGGTAGTGGCTGCCGTAGAGCCGTGCGAGGCTAGCCACCGACTCCCCGAGCACGGTGACGGCGAGCGCGATTATTCCCCACGCCAGCAGCGCGCCACCCAGGCCGTAGAGCAACCCGGTGTACAGAAA
>JBOIAH010000258.1:0-3188 GCA_050739055.1 Steroidobacteraceae bacterium
GCGCCGGCGTGCAACGCCACCGAGGCGCGAATGAACAGCGGCGGCCGGAACTTGCCGGGAGCCGCCCGGTCAGGCAGGTGAGGGCGCGAAGTCACGATGCGACTGCCCGGGTAAGGGGCGGAGCAGCCGGCGCGGCCGCCGACCCGTGCCCGGCGGCGGGGGGACGCGCGAGCAGCGCGGCAAACAGCAGCGCCAGCAGCGCTCCCGGCGCGACGGTGCGGCCGAGCGCGGCGAGCACCGGGACGCTCGAGAACGCCAGCACCCCGAATCCCATCACCGTGGCGAGATTCGCGATCAGCAGCGACGCCAACGTCAGCGGCAGCGAGCCGGGCTCACGCGCCGCGGCGCTGCGGTCGAAGAACAGGGCGTAGTTGGAGCCCACCGCGACGATCAGCAGCATCCCGACCACGTGCAGGATGGTGAGCCGCTCGCCCAGGGCAACCGTGAGGCCCGCGACGCTGAGCACCGCCAGCGCGAGCGGCGCGACCACGCGCGCGACCCGCACCGGCGACAGCCCGGCGACGAGCAGCAGCAACACGATGGCGGCGAGTCCCGTGAGCGACAGCTCCGCCGCCTGCCGGAGGTAGCCGGCATAGAGCCGGTCGACCTCGCCCTTCAGGTCCAGCAGCACGGCGTGTGCGGGCGCGGCCTGGGAAACCGCCGCGCGCACCCGGGCTATTGCCTCCGGCGACAGGTCGGTCCCGCGGGCCGCGGTGAGCGGCAGGAACGCGGTCGAGCGTCCGGCGGTGTCGGTGAGCAGGGCACCCACGGCGGGTTCGAGCGCAGTGTCCTCAAGAGCGGCGCGGGTGAGGAGCGGCGCGGTGCGTGCCCGCTCAACGTCGCTGAGGAAGGGCGCGAGCCGCGCCGCGCTCACCGGCAGTCCCGCGAGCGCCTCCTGCAGACGCGCGGCGAGTTCGGCGGGTGCCGGCAGGCTCGCCTGTCGAGCGCGTTGAGTCGCGAGGCTCGGCAGCAGGCGCGTCGGGGAGTCAAAGCCGCCGATGACGCCCGCATCGACCAGCGACGTGAGGCGCGCCGCCACGGCTTGCGCGCCCGCCAACACTGTTTCCCGGTCGGGCGCGGACACGGCGACCACGTAACGCGCATCGGGCGCACCGAGGTCGGCGCTCAAGGTGGCGGCGAGCGTCTGATCCGCGCTCGAGATCGGGCTCAGGGCCGACAGCTCGCTGCTCAGCAGCGCGTCGCGATGCACGACGAGTGTGTAACCTGCCAGCAGCGGCACCAGGGCGAGCAGCGCGCGAGCGGCCCGCGCCTTGCCGAGCATTTTCTCAAGCAGGATGCCGAGGGCGGTCAGATCGCGGATCCGCAGATTCCCCGGGAGCCATCCGGGCAGCACGAAGCGCGTCACCAGCGCGGCCGCCGTAAGACCCGCAATGGAGTACAGGCCGAGCTGCGCGAGCCCCTGAAACCCCGAAGGCACGAGCGCGGCGAACCCGCACACGGAGGTCAGCACTCCTAAGCGGATCGTCGGCCACACCGCCCGCCGCCAGTAGCGGTGCGCTGCGCGGCCCGGGTCGGCACTCGCCAGGCCGCCGGTCACGCCGGGCGCGCGCGACTGGATGAATAGATATATGGAGTAGTCGACCGCTTCCCCGATGAGCGTGATGCCGAAGCCCAGGGTGATGCCGTGTACCACCCCGAACCCGAGGGCTACCGCCGCGACTCCGGCCAACGCACCCGAGGCGACCGGAACCAGTCCCAGGAGTAGCGCGGGCACCGAGCGATACACGGCCAGCAGCAACGCCGCGATGAGCGTGGCGGAGAGCAGCGACAGGCGCACGACCTGGTCCTTGATGGTGGCGCGGGCGGTCACCGCCAGCACTCCCGGGCCGCTCATCCGCAGGGTGAGCGCGCCCGGCGCCCCGGGACTTGACGGCACCGCGGCCGCAAACGCGCGGCGGATGGCCGCGCAGGCCTGCTCCTGGCCGTCGGTGTCGGATCCCGCCGCGCGCGTCTGCGCCACGAGCAGTGCGCGCCGGCCGTCGCGCGAGCTCCACACGCCGTCCACCGTGTGTACCCGCTGCGGGCCGAAGGAGTCGATGAGGTTGACGGTCTCGCCGGTCGGGTCGCGCGTGAACAAGGGCTTCAGCATCAGGCCCTCGGGTGAGCCGAGCAACTCGACGGCGTTGCCGATGGCCTCGTGCAGACCCGCGACCGTGAAGCGCTGCGGCGTGACCGCGTCACTCAACAGGTAGCGATGATCGAACAGGAAGCTTTCAGTTGCCGCCAGGCCCGCGAAGTCGCCGTCGTTCACCGTGACGAAGGCGCGCTCCGCGCGCAGCCGCTGCGCCAGAGCGGCCGCCAGGCGCGCGCGCGTGGGCGCATCCGCCCCCTCGATCGCCACCATGATGAGGCGCGAGGCGAGCCCCTCGTGCAGTTGCTCCACCAGCAGCCGCTGGCTCGGGGTGGGCACGCGCGGCAGAAAAGCCGACAAGTCGGCCGTGTAGGACGCGCGCGCCACGATCACCGCGGCGATCGCCGCCAGCAGCCCCCAGATCAGCGTGCCCGCCCACCCCGCGCGCGTCATCGGGACAGGTCGGGCCCTAAGCTGAGGAGCGACCGATCCCCGTCGGGCTGCACGATCTCGACGGACTGCAGCGCAGCGCGCTCGCCCGCGATACGCACCTGCCGCACGGTGCGCGCGGCCGCCGCATCCCGCGGCGCGAGTATCAGGGTCCAGTGCGCGAGGTCGCCGTCGAAGCGCACGCTGAAAATGCGTTCCAGGGTGGTGCGATCCCCGGCGAGCGTTGCGCGGATGCTTTCGATGAGCGGTGCGACCTGCGGGTAGGCCGCAAGCTCCAGCGTCCGGGTACGGTGGTCACGCGTTGCGGTCAGCACTCCATGCGCCAGCACCAGCCCTTCGGGCCGGGGCTTGAGCGTGCGCTTCTCGAGGCGGTCGGGCGCGTCGTAGAAAAGCTCGCCGGAGGACTCGAGCGGGCGCTCGAGCATCGCCAGATGCTGCACCTCGGTGAACGTGACGTGGCCGTGACGGCGCGCGGCGAGCAGCTGCATCAACTGATCTAGGTCGCGCGCCGCCCCCGGCGACGCGGTGGGGGGCGCGGTGTCCTGCGGCGCGCCCGCCGCCACGGCGGCGGCGCACAGTGCGATGACCGCCGCCAGCAGCCCAGCCGGTAGCCGCGGGATCATGCCGGCGCTCCGCGGGCGCCGTC
>JBOIAH010000259.1:0-5957 GCA_050739055.1 Steroidobacteraceae bacterium
GCGCTAGGGGTAGCGGCGCACGACGCGGTGGCGGAGCTTCCGCCTTAACAGGCCACAAGCAGAACTCACAATGAGTCTCGGCAACAATGTGAACTATGCCCTCCTTGCCGCCTTATCTGCTTTCGTGCTGATCGCGCCCTCTTAATCTTACGCGGCCGCTCAGACATCACTACTCGAAGGCGAAGCAAAGGCCGCATCTCGGGCCGAGAATGGTGTGGCCATCGAACACTTGATCGGTACGGTCGCAAAAAAGACCGGTAGAAGTTCGTCCTCGACCTTCGAGTGCACGCAGATGTGGTGCTCGTGGGACAGGAGCTATCAGAGACTACCTTCTCACAATTGCTGACCGTGCTGAAGGTTGGGACAGTCCCCAAAAGAGCGCTTGACGGGTGCCAGCGGCGCCGTCAAGCCTGCGCGAGAGTTGTTCGACCTCCTCTGGCACGACTGTTTTCTGGCCTCACCGTGAGGCGAAGACCAAAAGCCGCGAGGACTGCCGCGAGCGTATCGAGACGCGGATTACCCCGCTTTGAGAGCGCTCGATAGAGCGTCTCGCGGGAAAGACCGGTCTTGCGAGCGCCGCCATGCCGCCCACCGCATCGGCTACAGTGCGAACAGCGACGGGCACGGCGCACGCATCACCGTCTTCGAGCATCGCCTCAATGTAGGCGGCGACTTCCGCCTCGCTTCGAAGGTGATCCGCCGCTCGGAACGGGCGGCTTGGGTTTGCGGGCCTTGTAGTCTATCCGCAGCTCGCACACCCCCTGGCCGACGCTCTTCCAGTCACCGAGGATACCCTGCCGTGTCCGGGGAAACGTCGTCGAGATCCTGCGGTGTTTCAAGTCTCGCGCCGGTTACCACAGAAGTGGTAGCTCTCATCGTCCCACTCGCGTGAAGGCAGGCAAAGCGGCGCGCGTCCCGTAGAATCCCGCAATGCCAGATCACACGCTGCTCACCATCGCCGAAGAGTCCGGATTCACGAAGACCGGACGCACGGACGAAGTCACCCGGCTGTGCGCCGCGTTCGCGGCGGCGTGGCCGCGCGCGGTGCGCAGCTTCGAGTTCGGGCGTTCGGCCGAAGGGCGCCCGATGCGCGCGCTCATCGCCTCGCGCACCGACCCGCGCAAGGTTGCGGTGCTCATGCTCCAGGGCGGCATCCACCCCGGGGAGAGCGATGGCAAGGACGCGGGGTTCATCGCGCTGCGCGAGCTGCTGAGCGATGAGGCGGCCCGCGGCGCGCTGGAGCGGATCGCGATTCTCTTTGTGCCGGCGTTCAATGTGGACGGGCACGAGCGTTTCGGCCGCTGGAACCGCCCGAACCAGAGAGGACCCGAGGAGACCGGCTGGCGCACCACGGCGCAGAACCTCAATCTCAATCGCGACTACACCAAGGCGGATGCGCCCGAGATGCGGGCGATGCTCGGGCTCATCAGTGCGTGGGACCCGCTGGTGTGCGCGGACCTGCACGTCACCGACGGTGCGGATTTCCAGCCCGACATCTCGATCCAGGCCGAGCCGATCAACCAGGGCGACCCGCAGCTGCACGCGGCGGGGCGCCAATTGCGCGATGCACTCATCGCGAAGCTCGCGGTACAGGGCTCGATGCCCCTGCCCTTCTACCCCGACTTCGTCAAGGCCGACGACCCGTCGTCCGGCTTTCAGCTGAGCGTGTACTCGCCGCGCTTTTCGACCGGGTACTTTCCGCAGCGCAACCGCTTCACGGTGCTCATCGAGACGCACTCGTGGAAGGACTACGCGACCCGGGTGCGCGTGACGCGCAACACCATCGTGGGTCTTGCGGAGCTCGTCGCCGCACATGGCGCCGATTGGCGCGAGCAGGCGCTGCGGGCGGACGCGCAGGCGGCGCGCCTGGGTGGCTCGGACATGGTGCTCGATTACAGCTCCGGATGGCGCGAGGCAGGCGGGGACGCGAAGTCGGATGCGGCGGCGGAGGCCGACACGCGATTCATCGACTTTCCCGGATACGCCTACACTCGCGAGCGCTCACCCATCTCCGGGGAGCTGGTAACCACTTACGATCCGAAAGCGCCGCAGATCTGGCATGTTCCGTTTCACGAGCGCGTCGCACCGGCGCTCGTGGTCAAGGCCCCGCTCGGCGGCTACGTCGTGCCAGCCGCGTGGGCGCAGGAAATCGGCGACCGGCTCGCACTGCATGGCATCAGGTTCGCAGCGGTGCGCGCCCCCAGCGCCGGCGTGCGGGTGGAGGCTTTCCGTGCGACACACGCCGCGTTCGCCCACGCGCCCTTCGAAGGCCGCATGCGCGCGACGCTCACCGGCAGCTGGCAGCGCGAGACCCAGGACGTAGCCGCCGGTGCGCTGTTCGTGCCGATCGCCCAATCGGGTGCGCGGCTCGTGATACATCTGCTCGAGCCGCAGGCGCCGGACTCGCTGTGCGCCTGGGGCTTCTTCAACGCCTGCTTCGAGGAGAAGGAGTACCTGGAACCGTACGTCGCCGAACAGGTCGCGCGCACCCTCATCGCGCACAACCCGGACCTGCAGACGGAGTTCTCCCGCAAGCTGCGCGAGGATCCGGCCTTCGCGGGGAGCCCGCGCGCACGGCTGGAGTTCTTCCTGCGCCGGCACGCCTCGTGGGACTCCCGCTATGATCTCTATCCCGTCTTGCGCGTGGACGAGTTACTGGCGTCGGCGAACCCGGCGCGGGGATAGCGATCTTGCGACTTCCAAGGCTGCTCCTGCTCGGCGCAGGAATCCTGTCAAGCTGCGCCACCGCGTGGGGGCAGACCCCCGACAGTCCCGCCGTGCAATCCGCCGCGGAGGTGCCGGCCGCGGCGAATCCTCCTGCACCGACGCCGGATGCGGCCCACCCGGGGTTGCTGTCGGACGTCGAGGACTATTTCACTGCCCCGCTGCACTGGGACCGCGGCGACTGGGCCTGGTTCGGCGGTACGGTGCTCGCCGTGGGCCTCGCGCATCGCTATGACAGCCAGGCGCGTACCCACTTCGTGGCGAAGCTCGGCCCGAGCGCAGACACCAACTCCCACGATGTGCAGGATGCGATCCCGGCCGCCGCCGTGTTCGCGGGCACTTTCGCGTTGGCGCATCTCATGGGCGACAGCGACGGGCGCCAGGAGGCCTGGGCGATGCTCGAGGCGGCGGGATTGAGCGGCGTCACGGTCTACGCGCTCAAGTTCGCGGCCGGACGCGAGACGCCCGCTCAGAGCAGCAACCCGAATGAATGGTTCAAGAGCGGCACGTCATTTCCCTCGTTGCACTCGACCGCGGCCTTCGCGATCGGCACGGTGCTGGCGGAATCCGGCAACGACGACTACCGCCTGCTGCGACGGGTGCTCGGCTATGGGCTCGGCGCATTCACCAGCTACGAGCGGCTCAAGCACAACGCGCACTGGCTGTCGGACACCGTCGCCGGCGCCGCGCTCGGGATTGCCAGTGCGCATTTCGTGATGAACCGCCGATACGCGAGCGGTGGAGAGTCGCGCCTGGCGCTCGTGCCGATCGAGGGCGGCGCGATGCTGACGTACAACGTTTCGCTGCCCTGATTGCGCCCACCACGCTCCAACGATTATCAGGCAGCGCGAACCTTGACCACTTGGCTCTTTGAGATGGGCGGAGGAACAGGTTCACCCGCTTCCCGCAGGGCTTCGATGTGCATCGTGATGCCTTTTCGAATGAGTCTCAGCACCTCGCGTCGCGTCTCCGCGACTGCGACACAGCCCAGCAGATCTGGAACGTAGGCACTGAAGCTGGTTCTTACCCTTCTCAACAACAACCCAGTACTCCATGCCGTCGCTCCTAAGGACGCTTAAGCCCTGCCTGCTTGAGGATACTATTTAGCGTCCCGGGCCGTTACCCGCGCCGCCTGGCTGAGCTTACGGCTCCCGCTTTGCATCCCCGCCCGCCCATCGCACGAAGCCCTGACAAGGCGCAACGAGCCGATCGACGCGGCTCAGAAAACCCAGGGTACGAATCAATGCAAACGCTCGGATGTCAGCGTGTGGAAGCGCGTCCTGCATGCGCGCCGCAGCGGCGAACAGCGTGCGCCCCTTGGTGATGACGTCATCGACCAGCACAATCCTGTCCGCAGCGACGCCGGGCGGGCCGGTCACGCCAAAGGACTCGTAATGCTCACGAACCGTTGGCCGCTCGCCCACCAGCGCCGTGGAAGATTTCCTGACCGGGGACTGCCGCTGCAGGCCGACCCAAACGCTGCGCGCAAGGCCCAGCGCCTGCAGTGCCGTGGCTAACTGCCACGCCGACCATGACGAAGGTCGCGCCGGCGCGCTGCAGGGCACGGGAACGAGGACCACGTCCCTGCCAAACAGGCCCCGGAACTCCCGTGCGCGTACGGCGAGCTCGACAACGCGGCCGGCGTATCGGGGCAGCCAGATGGGATCGCTCCTCTTCACCCGTTCACACACGAGGCGCGAGCCTTCGGAAACCACCCCTTCGCCGTGCGGTGCGTACACGTAGCAGCAGGCAAACGGAAGACTCGGGCGCAGCTCCGAGCCTCCCGTCAGCCAATCTCGGCGAGCGGTGAGTCCCGCCTCAAAGTGCCAGGTCGTCGTCGAGCCCTCTTCCGGTCGCAAGCGCATCGCGCTCGCGGTTCTCGCGCTGCTCAGCATGAGGGTCATCCCGCTGCGGTCCCTCTGCTCTTTCCGCCTCCTTCGGACGCAGACGCAACCACGTTTCCCGAGCCTGGCGCCGTATTTCCTCAACGTCCTTGCTCTGGGCAGCCGGAGCGGATTGCGCGGCGGGGACGGAACTCGCGCGCTCCGCCGCACGCTCCAGTTGTCGTTGCACGCGCTGGCGGTAGTCTTCGCGCAACCGCTCGGCGACCCCGCTGCGCACGCCGCGCCGCTCCATCTTCAACGACGCTATGGGAATACTCGGTGCGGGCACCCGGTCGATCCCGCGCGCGGCGAAACTCCGGTGGTCCACGCGCGCGTCCACGTTCGCTTCGCGCAGCGCCTCGTTGGTGAGCGTTGCCCAGCGCTCCCGCAGGGAGATGAACTCCTGCCGGACCTCCGGTAACTGGCGCCTGCGCCGCTCGGTGACGTGCATGTCGAGGCCGGCCTTGGCCCCGAGGCCGGTCGGGGTGACCTCGCGGGTGGTGGTCAGTAGATGCGCGTGGAAATTGCGCGGATCCCCATCGGGACGCGGTGCGTGAACCGCGACATCCACCGCCACCCGGTACCGCTCGGCCAATTCACGCGAGAACGTCCGGGCGAGCGCTATCTGTTGTGCCCGGCTCAACTCATGAGGGAGCGCCACCTGGTATTCGCGCGCCACGCGTGAGTTGTGCCGCTTCTCGGCGCGTTCGGCGCCGTTCCACAGCTTCTCCCGGTTGCCGGCCCAGGAGTTGGCGGCTCCTTCCAGGTGCGAGGGCAGGAAGATCTCGGTGTGCAGCACGTCCTTGCGGCGCGAGTAGTCGTACAGCTCCCCGCTGCGCTCATCGCGCAACCGCTCCCCGGCGCGGTACGCGGCGGCGGCGGGCGCACGGCGCCCGGCGCTGCGCCCGATCGAAGTGATCTGAAAGTGGTAGTGCGCCATGAGGAGTTCTCAGGGGGGAAACGCCACCCGCAGCCACACGCGCGAGGATGCGGTCTTGAGGTAGCCGGTCAGATCCGGAAGTTGCTCGAGCTCCGAGGGCATTACCGCGAACTCGGTGACCCGCTGCTCGCTGACGCTCATGGAACGCCGCAAGCCGCCGCTGTTGAACCAGCCGTCGCGATCGCGGCCGCGCGAGGTCTGCCGGCGAATGACCTCGCGCTCCCCGATCAGGCGCGAGGCAAATTGCGAGGTGCCGCCGTGCTCGCTGCCCGCGCAGCGCAGAATGAGCGTGTTTCCGCAGTTTTCCACGATGGTCTGTGCCTCCCCGCTGCCGTAGGTCGCGGAGACCTGGGCAATCGACTGAAATCCAAGCACGCACCGGCCACCGAACTTGCGCAGCCGGGCGAGTG
>JBOIAH010000260.1:0-3500 GCA_050739055.1 Steroidobacteraceae bacterium
CGGTGACCGCCAAAGGTCCATCAAGGACAGCCCCTCGGCATCGCGGCGGGCAGCACCCAGCCGCTCGAGGATGCGCGCCAGCCAGCGCTCGTTGGTGTGCACCCCGGCGCAGTAGGTCTGTGACAACGCGCTTGCCAGAGTGGCCGCCGCGCGCCCGCGATCCGGCGCCCACGCGATGACTTTGCCGAGCAGCGAGTCGTAGCAGTCCGGGACCGTATCCCCGCTGGCAAAGCCCGCGTCCACCCGCACCGCATCGAGCGCCGGCCACTGCATGAGCTGCAGCCGTCCGGCGCTCGGCAGAAAGCCGCGCTCGGGGTCTTCGGCGCACACACGCGCCTCGATCGCGTGACCCTCGAGGCGCACGGCCTCCTGCGACAGCGGCAGCGGCTCGCCGGCGGCGATGCGCAGCTGCCACTCGACGAGGTCCAGCCCGGTCACCGCTTCGGTCACCGTGTGCTCCACCTGCAGGCGCGTGTTCATTTCCATGAAATAGAACTCAGGCCCGTCGAGGAGGAATTCCACGGTTCCCGCGCTCACGTAGCCGATCTCGCGTGCCACTACGAGCGCCGCGGCCCGCAGCCGCTCGCGCACCGCATCCGGCAGCGCGGGCGCCGGCGCCTCCTCGATGAGCTTCTGGTGGCGGCGCTGCGTGGAACAGTCGCGGTCCCCGAGGTGCACGAAGTTGCCGTGCGTATCGGCGAACACCTGGACTTCCACATGGCGCGGCGCGGGCAGGTAGCGCTCGAGGAGCAGCGTGCCGTCGCCGAAGGCGCTCTCGGCGAGCCGGCGCGCGGCGGCCAGAGCCGGCACGAGCTCGGACACCTGGCGCACGATCTGCATGCCCTTGCCACCGCCCCCGGCGGCGGGCTTGATGATGAGCGGTAGTCCCGCCTCGCGCGCCGCGGCCGCGAGCTCTCCGAGCTCCTGCCGTGCGCCGGCGAAGCCCGGCAAAACCGGCACGCCGGCGTCCCGCATGCGGCTCTTGGCGACGATCTTGGAGCCCAGGGCGGCGATTGCGGCCGGCGGCGGCCCCACGAAAGTGAGCCCCGCGTCGGCGCAGGCCTGCGCGAACTGCGCGTTCTCGGACAGAAAACCGTAGCCGGGGTGGATGGCCTGCGCGCCGCTGGCACGCGCGGCCGCGATGACCCGCCCGATGTCGAGATAGCTGTCGCGCGCGGCGGCAGGTCCGATGTGCAGCGCCTCATCGGCCTCGCGGGTGTGGCGCGCGCCGGCATCCGCGTCGGAGAACACCGCGATGGTGCGCAGACCCAAGCGGCGCGCCGTACGGAAAATACGGCAGGCGATCTCGCCGCGATTTGCGACCAGCACGGACTTGATCACACCTCACTCCTGCCGCACGGCTAAGCGGCCCTCACATGCGGAATACGCCGAAGCCGGGAGACTCCTGTGGCGCGTGGCGCACGGCGGCGAGCGACAGGCCCAGCACGCGCCGCGTGTCGGCCGGGTCGATCACCCCATCGTCCCACAGCCGCGCCGAAGAATAGAACGGATGCCCCTGGCGCTCGTACTGCTCGCGAATCGGCTGCTTGAAGGCTTCCTCCTGCGCCGCCGGCCACTGCTCCCCGCTGCGCGCCAGCTGCTCGCGCTTGACCGTTGCCAGCACGCTCGCCGCCTGCTCCCCGCCCATGACCGAGATGCGCGCGTTGGGCCACTGGAAAAGCAGCCGCGGTTGGTAGGCCCGCCCGCACATGGCGTAGTTACCGGCGCCGTAGCTGCCACCGATGATCACCGTGAGCTTCGGCACGCGCGCACAGGCCACGGCGGTGACCAGCTTGGCGCCGTCCTTGGCGATGCCGCCTGCTTCCGCGCGCCGCCCGACCATGAACCCGGTGATGTTCTGCAGGAACAGCAGCGGGATCTCCTCGCGCGAGCACAGCTCGATGAAGTGCGTGCCCTTGAGCGCGCTTGCGGAAAACAGCACGCCGTTGTTGGCGAGAATGCCGACCGGGTAGCCGGCGAGGTGCGCGAACCCGCACACCAGCGTGGTGCCGTACAGCTCCTTGAACTCATCCAGATCCGAGTCGTCCACCAGCCGTGCGATCACCTCGCGCACGTCGTAGGGCTTGCGCAGACTGGCGGGCGTGACGCCGTACAGCTCGGCCGCATCGTAGCGCGGCTCGCGGGCCGCGTGCGGGGGGGCGGTGCCGGCCGCGGGCCTGAGGCGCGCGACGATGCGCCGCGCGATGGCGAGCGCGTGGGTGTCGTTTTCCGCGTAGTGATCGCACACCCCGGACTCCCGGCAGTGCAGGTCCGCGCCCCCGAGGGATTCCGCGTCGATGTCCTCGCCGGTCGCGGCCTTCACCAGCGGCGGCCCGCCGAGGAACACCCGTCCCTGGTTGCGCACGATGACGTTCTCGTCCGACATCGCGGGCACGTAGGCGCCCCCCGCGGTACACGAGCCGTGCACCACCGAGATCTGCGCGACCCCTAAGGCCGAGAGCGTCGCCTGGTTGTAGAAAATGCGCCCGAAGTGCTCCCGGTCCGGGAACACCTCGTCCTGCGCCGGCAGGAACGCTCCGCCGCTTTCCACCAGGTACACGCACGGCAGGCGGTTGTCGCGCGCGATCTCCTGGGCGCGCAGGTGCTTCTTGACGGTTACGGGATAGTACGTGCCGCCCTTGACCGTCGGGTCGTTGGCGACGATGACGCACTCGCGCCCCGCGACCCTCCCGATGCCGGTGACGATCCCGGCGCAGGCGATGTCGCCGCCGTACATGCCGCGGGCGGCGAGCTGCGAGAGCTCGAGGAAGGGGCTCCCGGTATCGAGCAGCACCCGGATGCGCTCGCGCGCCGTGAGCTTACCGGCCGCCTGGTGCTTGTCCGTGGCCGCCTTGGATCCGCCCCGGGCAGCGCGCCCGACCTCGCGGCGCAGCTCAGCGGTGAGGGCGCGCAGCGCGCGCTCGTTGTCGAGGTAGTCCTGCGAATGCGGGTCGACCCGGGTGGAGAGTCGCGGCATGGGTACTTGCCAAGGTTGCCGGTTTGTCCGACAATCATACGATCTGGCCCCCAGGGAGGGCAAGCCCATGACCACGCTCGATTGCACCGACGGCGACTTCGGCCTGCCGGCTGAGCTCGAGGAAATCCGCCACCAGGTACGGCGCTTCGCCGCCGAGCAGATCGCCCCGCGGGCCGCCGACATCGACCGCAGCAACGAGTTTCCCCGCGACCTGTGGCCGGCGCTCGGCGCGCAGGGCCTGCTCGGCATCACGGTGCCGGAGCGTTTCGGCGGCGCAGAGCTCGGCTATCTCGCCCACGTCATCGTCATGGAGGAGATCTCGCGCGCCTCCGGGGCGGTGGGCCTCTCCTACGGCGCGCATTCCAACCTGTGCGTGAACCAGCTGCGCCTCAACGCCAGCGCCGAGCAGTGCGCGCGCTACCTGCCGAAGCTGGTGAGCGGCGAGCACGTCGGTGCGCTGGCGATGTCCGAACCCGGCGCGGGCTCGGACGTCGTGTCCATGCAGCTGCGCGCCGCGCGGCGC
>JBOIAH010000261.1:0-3699 GCA_050739055.1 Steroidobacteraceae bacterium
GGTACCGCAGACCTTGGAATAAGGCAATGGGTGTGCAGCGATTGCGGTTGTGTCCACGACCGCGATGTCAACTCTGCGCTGAATATCCTTGCCCGTTCGGGGCATCGAACGCCTGTTGAGGGAATCACCGGCCTGCAAGCCGCGTGAGAATGTCAAATGATTGCCTGATGCGCGTCATCACCGTCAATGTCTGCGGCATCCGCTCCGCGGCGGCGAAGGGACTGTTCCGGTGGCTGCGCCGGCAGCGGGCGGATTTCATCTGCCTGCAGGAGACGCGCTGCCAGGAGCGGCAGCTCGCCGGCCATGACGTGCAGCTCCCGGGCTATCACAGCTTCTTCTGCGATGCGCAGCGCAAGGGCTACTCGGGCGTCGGGCTGTATTGCCGCGAGAAGCCCGACCGGGTGGTGCGCGGCTTTGGCGTCACCGAGTTCGACTCTGAGGGACGCTATATCGAGGCGCAGGTCGGCGGCCTGTCGGTCGTCTCACTGTACCTGCCGTCGGGCTCGGCGGGACCGGAACGGCAGGCTTCGAAATTTCGCTTCCTCGAGGCCTTCACGCCGCACCTGGCGCGGCTCGCGAGGCTCGGGGGGCGCTGCATCCTGGGCGGCGACTGGAATATCGCCCACCGCGCCATCGACCTGAAGAACTGGAGGTCGAACCAGAAGAACTCGGGCTTTCTGCCCGAGGAGCGCGCCTGGATGGATACGCTCTTCGGCCCGGCCGGCTACGTGGACGCGTTCCGCGAGGTCCGCCCGGGCCCGGGCCTGTATACGTGGTGGTCGAACCGCGGGCAGGCGCGCGCCAACAACGTCGGCTGGCGCATCGACTACCAGGTGGTGAGCGCCCCGCTGGCGGGCAGGGCACACGCCGCCAGCATATACAGGCAGAAGCGCTTCTCGGATCACGCGCCGCTCATCATGGACTACGATCTTTGAGCGCGGCGGTGCCCCCGAGCGGCACCCGGGGCGCCGGCTGGCTCGGCGCGCTGTCGATCTATCGGCAACCGCGCGTGCCGTCAATGCTGTTCCTGGGGTTCTCGGCCGGGCTGCCGTTTTACCTGGTGTACTCGACGCTGTCTGCGTGGCTGCGGCAGGCGGGCATCGAGCGCTCGACCATCGGCATGCTGGCATGGGTCGGTCTTCTCTATTCCATCAAGTTCCTGTGGGCACCGGTCGTCGATCGGGTAGCGCTGCCACTCCTGGCGCGCGCTTTCGGGCGCCGCCGCGGCTGGATGCTGCTCGCGCAGTCGGGCATCGCGGTGGGACTGTTCAACATAGGCCTGTGTGATCCGCTCGCCGGAGTGCATCCCATCGCGCTGTGGGCTGTGTTCACGACCGTCTGCGCCGCGACCCAGGACATCGCGCTCGATGCGTGGCGCATCGAGTCGGCGGCACTGACGCTGCAGGGCGCGATGCTCGGCGCCTATCAGATCGGCTATCGCGTGGCGCTCATCTGCGGCGGCGCGGGGGCGCTCGCGATCGCCGGGCGTGCCGGCTGGCACGCGAGCTACCACACCATGGCGGCGCTGGTGGCCGTCGGCGTGATCACGACGCTCCTGGCGCCGGAGCCGCGCCCGGCGGTGCCGACGGCAGCGGTGGAGCGCGAGGCGCGGGTGATAGAGTGGCTCGAGCGCCGCGCGCACTGGCACGGCTCGTTGCGCAGCGCGGGTGAATGGTTCATCGCGGCCGTCATCTGTCCGCTCACCGATTTCTTCGGGCGCTACGGCGCGGGCCTGGCAGTGCTGACGCTGGTGTTCATCGGCGCCTACCGCCTCACTGAATTCACCATGGGCTCGATGGTGAACCCCTTCTACATCGATCGCGGCTTCACGCTCACGCAGATCGCCACCGTGGTGAAGCTCTATGGCCTGCTCATGTCCCTGATCGGCGTATTCCTCGCGGGCGTGCTCATCGCACGGATCGGGCTGCTGCGTTCGCTGCTGCTCGGGAGCGTCCTCATCATCCTCTCGAACCTGGGGTTCGCCGCGCTCGCGAGCGTGAGCAGCCCGACGCTCCTGGGTCTGGGCGCGGTCAACGGCCTGGACAACCTAGCGCTTGCCATGCACGGTACGGCGCTGCTCGCGTTTCTGTCCGGCCTCACGAGCGCCCGCTACACGGCGACCCAGTACGCACTGTTTTCATCGTTGTACGCACTACCCGGCAAGATCCTCGAGGGCACGTCCGGAATGGTGGTGGACCACATCGGCTACCCGCCGTTCTTCCTCTATACGGCATCGCTGGCGCTGCCGGGCCTGATCCTGCTGTGGCTGCTGAGGCGGCGCGGCGCATTCGCGACACCGGCCCTCGCCGCCGCCGGCACTGCCTAGGCTCGGCGCGGTGGACATCGACCTCGAACGGGTCGTGTGCCGACTGTCGGAACTCGAGCCTTGCGGCGCGCGAGCCTTCACTATCGGCGGCGGGGACTGGCCGCTGCGCGGCTTCGTGGTGAGCGCCGGGGCGCGCATCTGCGCTTACGTCAACCGCTGCCCGCACGCCGGGCACCCGCTGAACCTGCTCCCCGATCGGTTCTTCACGCCGGACGGCGCGCTCATCCTGTGCTCATCCCACGGCGCGGTGTTCGAGAAGGAGACCGGGTTGTGCGTGGCGGGCCCGTGCGCCGGTGCCTCGCTCACGCCCGTGCCACTCGAGATCACGTGCGGATTTGTGATGCTGGCGCAGCGCGCAGACGTCACCGCACTTGCGGAGGCTCCGCCCTAGCTGCCCTCGAGGTCAGCAACCCGCTGCTATTCGAACAGGTCGATGCCGTCGAGGGGGCTGGCGCGCAAGTCACGCTCCTCGCCCGGAGCTTCCGCGCCGCGCGCGTCCCCGTCACCGGCCTCGATGTCGACCGAGCCGCTCCAGTCCTCGGGAGCCTCGGCGGTCTCCAGGGCGCCGTCGTCCCATTGACTCTCCCAGTCTTCGACATCCATCTCCTCGACCGTGCCGTCGAAGTACTGGATCTCGATGGTGCCGTCGTCGTCATCCACGGCGACCACCTCGAACAACTGCCCGCCGCTCGAGCGATACCAGTCGCCGATACCAGGATGAGGAGCAGTCATCGTCGCAACCTCCCGGGGGACGCGGGGCCCGCAGCTGTTATGCTGGTGCCCGGCGCAATCGATGTTGCGCCTCGCCTGTGCCGCTTTCAAGACTTTAATTGGGATCTGCGCCGGATGCGTGAATGCGTCCCTCGATGAGCCGCACGCGCCGTTGCGCATAGCATCAATGTTCGCCTGGCACCCGTGTTCGAGCAGCCGCTGAAATTCTTCGTCGTGTTCTTCGTGGTCGTCGAGCCGATCTCGCTCATTCCGCTGTTCAGTGCACTGACCGCGGGGGCCGGCGCGCGCTACCGGCGACGCATGGCAGTGAAGGCGGTGATCATCTCCGCGCTGATCCTGCTGGTGTTTGCGCTCGGCGGTGCGGCGTTTCTGCAACTCATGGGCATCAGCCTCGAGGCATTCCGCATTTTTGGCGGGTTGTTGCTGTTTCTGCTGTCGCTGGAGATGGTGTTCGCGCGCGAATCCGGGACACGCACCTCGAGCGACGAGGCGGCGGAGAGCCGCCGGCGGGCGGACATCTCGGTATTTCCGCTGGCGTTCCCGTTCATTGCCGGCCCAGGCGCGCTCGCCACGATCCTCCTGTGGTTCGGACCGCTGCACGTCGCCGATCAGAGCGCGCTGTTTGCCGCGCTGCTCGCCGC
>JBOIAH010000262.1:0-1613 GCA_050739055.1 Steroidobacteraceae bacterium
GAGAAGTCGATTGGCGTGACGTCTGTGCCGTTCCGGTGCGCGCCGAAAAGGAGCGGCGCGGTCTGCATCGTGTTCACGTTCTGGCGCACCGCGGTCGAGAGGCGGATCAAGTTCGCCCGGTCACGAAGCGTCCCACCCTGGCTGTCGAGCTGGGCGCTGCGCTGCTGGACGTAGGCGAGTTGCTGGTCGACGGGCTCCCGCAGCACCGCCTGCACCTGGTCTTCGTCCTTCATGCGCTGCTTGAAGTCGTCCTCGGCGCTTGTTCCCTGCACCTGCGCGCCCCACTGTTCCCACATCGTCGGCGTTGCGGGGATCCCGCTCCCGATCTGCTCGTCGATCTGTCCGAGGACGTGCTGCGCCTTCGCTTCGCGCTTGTCCTGGAGGTGCTCGGCGCGGTTCTGGAGGATCAGCTGGTCGTTGATGACCCCGCGCAACACCATGTCGCGCTTCTCGACATTGAGCTTGCCTTCGTAGAGCCCACCCGGGTCGACGAGGTCGTGACGCAGGGCCTCGAGCGCAGCCGGGTCGTCCTTCGATTCCATCGAGCGCTGCGTCGCCTGGTTCAGCCAGTTGCGCTCCTTGAAGTTCGTGATCGCCTTGTCGACGGTCGCGGGGTTGATGCCCGCCTCGAGCGCCATCGGGCGGTAGGAATCGAGCTGCGAGTTGAGACCCTCGATGTCAGCCCCAGGAGCTCCGGCGAGCTTGCCGAGCTTGTCTTGGGCGGCGTCGAACTGGTCGGCGAAGTCCTGCCGCTGACCCAAGCGCGCGACCTGCGCGACGGCGACGCGGCCGGCTTGGAGATTGCGCGTGAGGCCGCGGTTCAGGTTCTCCTGGCCGATCGGGTCCAGGTTCGGAACGGTGGGCGGCGGGAGCTTCCCGGTCGCATCCTCGAATGCCTGCCCCGCCTGATCCCAGGCGATGTCCCCGCTCGCAACGCCCTGGCGGACCGAGTCGACCGCGCCCTGAGTAGCGATCTGGTGATCGAGCAGCGCGTTTGATGCCTGGGCGCGGGCGTAATTGACCTGATGGGTGTAAAGCTCATTCGCCGATTGCTCGAGCCCGGCGCCGAGAGACTCAATGCCGCCTTGGATGATCCGGCCGGACTGATCGAAAAACGGTCGCCGGTAGGCAGTCGTCGGAACCTGCGTACCAACCGCGGTGTAATCGGGGACCTGTGCCATCTCAAGCGTTCCCGGGCGAGGTCGGGCTCGCGGTCGCTCCGTACTTATCGTAGAAGCTCGTGCCGCCCGTCAGCACGGAGCTCACCCCTGAGAGCCAGCCGGCAGTGGAAGCCGCCCCGCCTTCGTTGCGCAGCGCACTCCCGTGCGCCGCAAGTTCCGCTGCCCGGTCATAGCCCCCGTAAAGCGAGGTGAGCGCGTTGTACTCGCCCTGGCCGCGGATCTGGCCGACGGTTGCGATCGCACTCGGACCGGTCGTTGCGAGTCCCCCGGCTGCGATGCGCGCGCGCGCGCTCGAAGCCACGTAGGTCGCCTTGCGCCGCTCCATGATCGCGCCCTGAATGCCGGAGGCGACCGACTGGCCAGCCTCCTGCTCAAGGAGCGCGGCGGAATAGTCGTCCGCTGCCTTGGTCCGCATGCCGCCGTAGATTTTTC
>JBOIAH010000263.1:0-2381 GCA_050739055.1 Steroidobacteraceae bacterium
GCCGAACATCATGCGCGGCGCGGAACGGCCGATCGCGCGCGAGGAGAACGTGTGGCTCTCCTGGCATGGCTCGAGCCCGGTGGTGTTGACGGAATAGGGGCGGGGGCGGGTGCGCTTCTCTCAGGCATCGGGCAGGCGACTCATCGCGGGTATTCCTACCCTGTGGCTGCTGGTGCTGTTCCTGATCCCGTTCATCATCGTCTTCCGGATCTCCTTCTCCGAGGTGCGGCTGGCGATCCCGCCGTACACGCCGCTCTTCACCTGGCGGCATGGCGCCCCGGCGCTGCAGGTGTACTGGTCGGCGTACGCGTTCCTGTTCACCGACCCGCTGTACCTGGCCTCCTACCTGTATTCGCTCAAAGTGGCCGGCTTCTCGACCCTGGGTTGTCTCCTGATCGGCTACCCGATGGCCTATGCCATCGCGCGCTCGGGCGCGGCTACCCGTCCGCTGCTGCTGATGCTGGTCGTGCTGCCGTTCTGGACCTCGTTCCTGCTGCGGGTGTATGCCTGGATCGGGCTGCTCAACAACAACGGGGTCATCAATAACGTGCTGCTGTATGCAGGCGTGATCCATCACCCGCTCGCCATGATGCAGACCGATTTCGCGGTCTACATCGGCATCGTGTACTCCTACCTGCCGTTCATGATCCTGCCGCTGTACGCAAATCTCGAAAAGCACGATCTGGCGCTGCTGGAAGCGGCCGCGGATCTGGGCGCGCGTCCGTGGCGGGCGTTCTGGCGGATCACTCTGCCGCAGTCCGTTGCCGGCATCGCCGCGGGGTGCCTCCTGGTGTTCATCCCGGCGGTGGGCGAATACGTGATTCCAACGCTGCTCGGCCGCGCCGACCAGCTGATGATCGGGCGCGTGCTGTCGGATGAATTCTTCGAGAACCGCGACTGGCCGGTGGCGAGCGCGGTCGCAATCCTCATCCTGCTGCTGCTCATCGTGCCGATCATGCTGCTGCAACGCTTCGAACGGCGCGCGCTGGAGGCGTCGCGGTGAAGTCGCGCCGGCTGTTCTCGCGGGTCGCGCTCGCCCTCGGGCTGGTGTTCCTGTACGTGCCGATCATCTCGCTGATCGTGTTCTCGTTCAACAACTCGCGCCTGGTCACGGTGTGGGATGCGGCGCATTCGCCCACCCTCAAGTGGTACGGCGCGCTCATCCACAACGAGCAGATCCTGACCGCGGCGTGGCTGTCGATCCGCATCGCGCTCACCTCGGCGAGCGCCGCCGTGGTGCTCGGGACGCTCGCCGGGGTGGCGCTGGCGCGCTTCGGCCAGTTTCGCGGCCGGCTGCTGCTCGGCGGGATGATCACCGCACCGATCGTCATGCCGGAGGTCATCACCGGCCTGTCGCTGCTGCTGCTGTTCGTCGCCCTGGAGCAGCTGATCGGCTGGCCGAAGGGCGTGGGCGCGGTCACCATCGCGCTCGCCCACATCACGTTCTGCATGGCGTACGTGACCGTGGTGGTGCAGTCGCGGCTCGCCGGGTTCGATGAGTCGCTGGAGGAGGCGGCCATGGACCTGGGGGCGCGCCCCCTGCGGGTGTTCTTGCGCATCACGCTGCCGCTCATTCTGCCGGCGATCGCTTCCGGGTGGCTGCTGGCCTTCACGCTGTCGTGGGATGATCTGGTCATCACCCAATTCGTCGCGGGCCCCGGTTCCAGCACGCTGCCCATGGTCATCTTCTCCAAGGTGCGCTTCGGCGTAACGCCCGACGTCAACGCGCTGGCCACCATCATGGTGCTGATGGTGGCGACCGGCATTGCGATAGCCACGCTGTGGATGCGCTATCAGCAGCGGCGGCGCGAGCGTGATCTGCAGCTCGCGGCGGCCGCCAACTAGGTGAGCTCACTTAAGATGGCACGCCAGGTCCTCGGAATCGATGTCGGCGGATCCTCCGTCAAGGCCGGCCTGGTGGACGTCGGCGCCGGGCGTCTCAGCGGCGGGCTGATCTCGGCACCCACCCCCCGACCCTCGACTCCGCAGGCGCTGATGCCGGCCATCGCCGCGCTGGCCGCCAGGCTTCCCGGCGCGACCGGACCTGTGGGCATCGCTTTTCCCAGCGTCATCAAGCAGGGTACGGCGCGCACCGCCGCCAATATCGACTCCACCTGGATCGGCATCGACGGCGCGGCGCTGGCGGCGGGCGCACTGGGCCGGCCGGCGCTGTTCCTCAACGATGCGGACGCCGCCGGGATCGCCGAAATGCGCTTCGGCAGCGGCCGGGGAGTGAGCGGGGTGGTCATCATGGTGACGCTCGGCACCGGGATCGGCACCGCGCTGTTCTGCGACGGCAAGCTGTTTCCCAACACCGAGCTGGGTCACCTGGAATTGCGCGGCCGGGACGCGGAAGAATGGGCCTCGGCGCATGTGCGGAC
>JBOIAH010000264.1:0-4134 GCA_050739055.1 Steroidobacteraceae bacterium
GCACAACCCCGCCACGTTCCTCCCGCAGCTCAAGCATGCGGGTACGCCCGACGGCGACTCGCTCGCCGCGAGCGGTGACATGGCGGGAGCCAAGGGCGAGCGAGTCCTCACCACGACCGCCTGGAACACCGATGTGCGCTATCTCGCCGACACCGGCAGCACCCGTGCGTCGCGCGACCGGCCGCTGCTCGTGGATGAGCCGCCCGTGGCCGAGCCGGGGCCGGAGGATGAGTCCGGGCCCATGCAGCTTCGCGGTCCGAAGCGCGATGAGCTGTGGATCACCCCCGACACGCGCGCCGCGGAGCTCGCCCCTTACCTCGACGCCTGGCGGCGCAAGGTCGAGCGCATCGGCACCCTCAACTACCCGACCGCGGCCCGCACCGCCGGCACGAGCGCCAGCCCCGTGGTCGAGGTGGGCATTGAGGCCAACGGCATCCTGGATCGTGCCGTCATTCGCCGCTCCAGCGGGGACCCCGGGCTCGACCAGGCAGCGCTCGCTATCCTCAAGCTCGCGAGCCCCTTCGACCCGTTCCCCCCGGAATTGGCGGCCAAGTACCGGGTGTTGCGCTTTGCCTACGCCTGGGAGTTCGTCGGTGGACGCATCCGGCGCGGTTCCGTGTCCGCCGTTCCTTGAGAGTGACGGCTGCCGTGCCCATACTTGGAACATGGTCCGCAAGCACACTGCAATGGGCGGCGGCGCCACAGCGGCTGAGAGCGGTTCGGGCACCGACCCGGGCGGCGATTCCCCCGTGTTCGCCGACGGAGCGAGCGGCAGTCTCACCAATCACCTGCTGATCGCCATGCCGCAGCTCGCCGACCCGAACTTCGCCCAGACGGTGGCGCTGATCTGCGAGCACACCGACAAGGGTGCGCTCGGCATCGTGCTCAACAAGCCGCTGCCCATGAAGCTGTCGGATGTTCTCTCGCAGATGAAGCTCGAGCCCACGACCGCGCACATCGCGGCACAGCCGGTGTTGCGCGGCGGGCCGGTGCATACCGACCGGGGCTTTGTGCTGCACCGCCCGGGCGGGCAGTGGGACCACACGCACAAAGTCTCCGACACCATCCAGGTCACGACCTCGCGCGACGTGCTCGCCGCCATGGCCCGCGGCGAGGGCCCCTCGGACGCCTTCATCGCCCTCGGCTACGCCGGCTGGGAATCCGGGCAGCTGGAACGCGAGCTGAAGGAGAATGCCTGGGCTTCCATGCCGGTCGATGCGCGCGTCGTGTTCGAGTTGCCCTTCGAGGATCGCTGGGCCGGCGCCTGGCGGCTGTTGGGTATCGACGTCGAGCGCTTGAGCCCCGAGGCGGGTCATGCCTGAGCGGCGCGCCAGGGCATGACCGCCGCCCACACCGTCCTCGCCTTCGACTTCGGACTGAAACGCATTGGCATCGCCGCCGGCGACAGCGTGACGCGCACCGCCGCCCCGCGGCCCGCGGCCTTGTCCGGTGCCGCAGGTCCGGACTGGAGCGCCATCACGCGCGAAGTGCGCGCGCTCGCGCCGGGACTGCTGATCGTGGGAGCCCCGTATAATGCCGACGGCGGCGAGGGGGCGCTCGCCCCTGCCGCGCGTGCCTTCGCCGCCGAGCTCGAAAGCCGCTTCGCACTCCCCGTCCGCATGGTCGATGAGCGCTTCTCCTCTTTGGAGGCGAGCGCTCAGCTTACGGCGCGGCGCGCGAGCGGGCAGCGCCGGCGGCGCGTGCGGCGCGCGGACATCGACAGCGCCGCCGCCGCCGTGATTCTCGGGCGCTGGTTCGCGGGCGAGGGGTGAGCGTGATGGGAGCGGGAGTGATGACTGAACAGCTGCGGCCCGACGGATCTCTGCGCCACCTGCTGACGCTCGAGTCCCTGCCGCGGGCACCGATCGAGCGGCTGCTCGATCGCGCGCAGAGCTTCGTGCGGCCGGTGGGTGCGAAGCCGCCGATGAGCCAGGCGCTCGCCGGGGCGACCGTCGCGAATCTGTTCACCGAGCCTTCCACCCGCACGCGCGTGAGCTTCGAGCTCGCCGCCAAGCGCTTGGGTGCACAGGTCGTCAACCTCGAGGTGCAGCTGTCCTCGCGGGTGAAGGGCGAGAGCATGCTCGACACCGTGTACACGCTTGAGGCGCTGCACGTGGACGCGTTCGTGATCCGCGACGCGGAAGCGGGCGTGCCGCAGCTCGTGGCCGGGCACGTCGCCCCGCACGTGAGTGTGCTGTCCGCCGGGGAAGCGCACGTTTCGCACCCGACCCAGGGGCTGCTCGATGCCCTCACCATCTACCAGCGCAAGCAGCGCTTCGCGAACCTCGGCGTCGCGATCGTGGGCGACATTCGCCACTCGCGCGTGGCCCGCTCCGCCTGGCATGCGCTGAGTAAGCTCGGCGTCACGGACTTCGCGCTCGTCGGCTCGCCGGCCCTGCTGCCCGAGGCGGGCGAGTTCGCCGGTTGCACGCGCTACACCGAGCTCGCCCGGGGGCTTAAGGGCGCGGACGTCGTCATGATGCTGCGCATCCAGAAGGAGCGCTTCGGATCGGCGGACGTGCTGGACGGGGAGCGGTACTTCGCCGCCTGGGGGCTGACGCCCGAGCGCCTCGCGCTGGCGCGTCCGGATGCCATCGTCCTGCATCCGCAGCCCATGAACCGCGGCATCGAGATCGCGTCCGAAGTGGCCGACGGGCCGCAGTCCGTCATCCGCGACCAGGTGCGCAACGGCGTGGCGGTGCGCATGGCCGTGCTCGCGGAGGTTCTGACCTCCCGCGGTGTCGCTTGACGCACGGCACCCGCTGCGCGGGCGGTCCATGACTTCCGGCACCCGCGGCAGCATCTTCCTCGAGCAGGCGCGCGTCATTTCCCAGCTCGCTTACGACGCGGAGCAGTTCGTGCTGCGCGTGAGCGCCCCGAAGTGCGCGGCGCACGCCCAGCCGGGAGCCTTCGTGCATCTCGCCTGCGATGCCACCATCCCGATGCGCCGGCCGCTGTCGATCATGCGCGCGGACCGCCAAGCGGGCTGGATCGAGCTACTCTACAAGGTGGTCGGCCCCGGCTTGCACGCCCTCGCCGCCCGCAAGGCGGGCGATGAGCTGAGCGTCCTGGGACCGATCGGGCGTCCCTTCATCGCAGATCCTGCGCGGCCGCGCACGCTGCTCATCGGCGGCGGCGTCGGCATCCCGCCCATGGTGTTCCTGGCCGAGCGCCTGCGCGCCGCAGGCGCGGCGTGGAAGCCCCTGGTGCTCATGGGCTCGGAGATTCCATTTCCGTTCCGCACACGGCCCTCCACCCTCATCGTGCCCGGCATGCCGGCCGGCACGATCGCCTGCATGCCGCTGCTCGAGGAGTGGGCCGTGCCGAGCCGGCTCGCGAGCCGCTCGGACTTCCCGGGATGCTTCTCTGGCTTTGTCACCGAGCTCGCCGACGCCTGGCTCGCCTCCCTCAGCGCCGCGGAACTTCACGAGCTGGAGATCTTCGCCTGCGGCCCCACCGCCATGCTCGAGGCGAGCGCCAAGCTCGCGCGCCGTTACGCAGTGCCCTGCCAGGTGTCGCTGGAGGAGTTCATGGCGTGCGCGGTGGGCGGCTGCGCCGGCTGCACCGTCGAGGTGCGCACGCCCGAGGGAGCGGCGATGAAGCGGGTGTGCGTGGATGGGCCGGTGTTTGATGCATACATGGTGTTCTGACACGCGCTGACGGTCGCCAGCCTGAAGTGCGGCGACCCCGTGAGGCGAGTATGCGAGGCCTCGCCGGACTCAACCGAAGTTGATCTTGGCTTCCAGGTTGGCGCGCGAGTCGGCGTTCGCCAGCGGGCATCCAGAACTGGCAAAGCGGACCTTGGCTGAGACAAGCACTATGGCGGCTTCAGATGCTGATTTGCGTATGCATATAAAATATGCATAATGCAGATGTGAACATGGAGTTCGACCTGGATAAAGCGAAGCAGAATCTGCGCAAGCACGCGGTGAGCTTTGCGCATGCAGAACAGGCCCTGCGAGATCCCGGCGCCGTAACAATCGAGGACCCGGACGCCAGCGAGGAGCCGCGTTTCGTCACCTTGGGAATGGATTCGTTGGGCCGAATATTGGTGGTAGTACATACCCCGCGTGAAGAGCGGACACGCATTGTATCCGCCCGGAAAGCCAGCCGATCCGAGGCAATGCAGTATGC
>JBOIAH010000265.1:0-6742 GCA_050739055.1 Steroidobacteraceae bacterium
CCACCAGGAACACCCTGAGTCGGTCGCCGTCCTCCCCGCCCCACAAATCGGGGAGACTCTTGCCGGTAATCTCCTCGGGCTTCAATCCCAGCGTGCGTACGCAGGCGGGCGAAGCAAAGCGCAGCACCCCATCCGCGGCGACGATCATGATGACATCCGATGCAGTGGCGATCAGCGAGGCATATCGCTCCTCGACCATGCGGGCCGCCCGCCGCTCGCGCACCAGGGCGTCCCCGCGCAGCACCACGCCCTGCCGGACCATCAACAGCAGCGTGAGGGCGAACATCACCATGGTCATCACCGTCACCGGCCCGCCGATGTTGCTGCGGCTGAAATACACCAGCACCAGGAACGCGGCCAGCATGGCCGCATAGGGAAGCGCGCGCGTCAGCGCGTCCGACGTGCTCGACATGACGCGCGCCGGCAGCACAACGCTGCGCAGCTGCGCGCGCCCGGCGGCGGCCAGTGGCACGTAGCAGCACAGGTACAGCACGTCCTGAAACTGCCCCGGCAGGTAGTAGTCGCGCATCTTGGCGAGCGACCAGAGGATGTCGGCAAGAAACATGGCCGCGAATCCAGTGAGCAGCAGCAACGGAACACGCCAGCCGCCTCCCTTGCCGGCCCCGGCCAGCAGCAGCACACCCAGCAGCAGCAGCACCACGCCGTCGAGCCCCAGGTAGGTCACGCTGAGCGCCTGCTTGGCGAGATCGACCTCGACGTGCTGCGCCGCCGGGCGCAGCACCAGGAACCAGAAGAACGCGCCAAAGCCGACGATGAAAATCGTCGCGTCCAGCGACAGCTCGATCCACGGCACGCGTACCGCCGCCGCCCGTATCATGTACAGCGTTGCCGCCACCAGGGCCGGATAGAACGCGCAATAGAAGATGTCGGCGGGACCCGGGAATGGGTCGAGGTCGCGCAGCCAGGAGCTGACCCCGATGAGGGTGCCGATGAGATACAGCGACACCGCGGCGGCCAGCAGAATCCACCCGGTCCGCACCGGACCGCGGGCCGTATGGCGGGCCGTGGCAGCGATGATGATGAGGCTCACGAAGGCGGCCGGCGCATCCGACAGCAGTCCGACGTAGTGCGCGATAGTGGGTCCGCCGAAACCCGTCAGCATCCACACGGCGACCGTGACGACATAGGTCACGAGCGCGAGGTACAGCACGCCGACCCAGCGCGGCGCGGCTGCGGGCTGCGTCGATTGCGCGGCTGTCATTTGCGTGTCCACAGGGGATGTCTGGGTGCGATTCCTTGCGGCCTAAATTTGAGGCCAAATCGTTGGCCGGGCCAGAAAAAGAAGGCTCTGCCGTGACGCAGGTCTCGCGCTCAGTCAGGAACTGTGCGGTTCGTTCAGGTCGGCGGGCCGAGCGCGGTGCCCGGCGCGGCTCAGGAGCGCGGCGCGGCCAGCAACTGGACCCAGTACCGGCCCCCGCCGCTGGTAGGCGAGGCGCTCAGGGGTACTTGTTCTCGACAACCCCCCGGACCGGATGGGTGTCGTACACCAGCACGATCGACTCTATCCGACCGGAATCGCGATCGAAGTTGAATACGTCGGCGCAGTCGAACGACACGCGCGTGCCGTCCCGGAGCGACCAATCGTACTGATAGTACGCGACCGCGCGCAGATGCCCTTCCGCGCTGACGAGCACGTCATAGACGGTGAGCTTTGCCCCGCTGGAAGCGCTCGCCACCTTCGCGACGAACTCGCGCACTGGCAGCTGCCCGAGGAAGGGCGACCGCACCCAGCCGCCGGGAATGAACAGTGCCGCCGCCCTCTCGGGATCGCCCGCTTCCAGGGCCGACAGATATTTGCGCACCGCCTGCTGCATGACTTCCTCCGCTCCGGCGGCGCGGCGCCGCTTGCCGCACGCCTGGCCCGCCGGTTCCATATCAAGAGCCGGCCGCCCGCAGATGTCAATTCGCCGCTCCGCCACATTTGGCCTTCAACGGCCGGACGTGCAAGCTTACAGGTCCTGGCCCCGCGATGGGCGCACTCGGTAGGCACCAATGTTCATTCTGCGCGGCTTGCTCGACCGGCTGTTCCTGGCATGCGCGGTGGTGGCCGGAGGTCTCGTGCCCGGGTTCATCGCGCAGTACCGCCAGCGGCTCGGTGGACGGCTCGATCAGGCCCGGCTCGATCTCGAGTCCTGGCAGAAGCTCGCCGATCAGTTCTACCACGGCGATATCGACCGGCTGATCCGCTACCACCTCGACAGCCGTGATCCGACCTTCCACGCCGAAGGCGCCGTCATCCGTGCGCTCATCGACACCGTGCACCAGTTGCAAAGCGCAATCGACGCCCTGCACAGAGGACTCTTCCAACAGGTCGCCTATCTCGCGCTGCACGCCGACCCCAGTGTCGCGCGCGCGACGTGGCACGACTGGGTGCCGACGTTCGCACTCTCCACCGAAGGGCTGGTATTCGCGGTCGCGTTTGCGTCAGGTGTCTGGCTGCTGTTTCACACGCTGTGGTGGCTGCTCGGCCTCACCGGCCGGTGGCTTCGCGGCCGACGCTACGCTCGCGCATAAGGAGGGCTCACCCATGACTGACCTGCGCATCGGCTTCATCGGCCTGGGCAACGTCGGTGGCCAGCTGGCGGGCAACCTGCTGCGCCACGGCGTGGATCTGACGGTGCGCGACCTCGATCCGGAGCGCGTCACCGCGCTCGTCGGTCGCGGCGCGAAGCAGGCGTCCTCCCCGAAGGCGCTCGCCGAGGCCGTGGACCTGGTGATTACCTGCCTGCCCTCCCCGCCCATTTCCGCCGCCGTCATGGAGGCCCCCGATGGGGTGCTCGCCGGGCTCACGCCCGGCAAGATCTGGCTGGAGATGAGCACCACCGATCAGGCCGAGGCCCGGCGGCTCGCCGCCCGGGTGGAGGCGCTAGGCGCCACCGCCTTGGACTGCCCGGTATCGGGCGGCTGTCACCGCGCCGCGAGCGGCAACATCTCCATCTTCGCCGGCGGCACACGGGAAGCGTTCGAGCGCGTGTTGCCGGTCCTTTCGATCCTCGGCCAGCGCATCCTGCACACCGGCCCGGTCGGCTCAGCGTCGGTCCTCAAAGTGATCACCAACTACCTGTGCACGGTGCATCTGGCGGCGCTGTGCGAGGCGCTCACCGTGGCGAAAGTCGTGGGCCTGGATCTGAACATGGCGTACGAAGGCATCCGTATTTCTTCCGGCAACTCCTTCGTGCATGAGACGGAGTCGCAGGTGATCCTGAACGGCAGCCGCGACATCAACTTCACCATGGACCTGGTCATCAAGGATGTCGGGCTGTTCGACGCCCTGGCGCGCGACCATGAAGTGCCACTGGCGCTTTCACCGCTGGTCCTGAGCCTGTTCAGAGACGGCGCCCGGCGCTATGGGCCGCGCGAGTTCTCCCCCAACATCATCCGGCGACTCGAGGACGCCTGCGGGGTGCGGGTGCTCGGCGAGGGATTTCCGGCCCAGATGGTCGACGATCAGCCTAAGATCCCCGGCGCCGAGGTGCTGCCCCGGGGCCGGCGCGCGGCGCGGCGCGCCTGAAGCATGGGAACTCGCACGCGCATCGAAACACGCTCGATCGACTACGTGCCGCTGGCCGAGCGGCACGGCAAGGTCTGGCATCTCTGGCCGGTGTGGTTCTCGGGAGACGCGCATCTCGCCACTCTCGCCGTCGGGGTGCTCGGTATCACTCTCGGGGGGAACCTGCTGTGGACGGCGGTCGCGGTGCTCCTGGGTTGCGTGCTCGGCACCTTTTTCATGGCGTTTCACTCCACCCAAGGGCCGCAGCTGGGCCTGCCGCAGATGATCCAGTCGCGGCCGCAGTTCGGTTACATCGGTGCGCTGCTGGTGTGGGCCGTAGCCCTCACCGCCTACATCGGCTACAACGCCTTCAACCAGGTGCTCGCCGCCCAGGCCCTGCACCAGCTCACCCCGGCGATTTCCCCGACCTCCCCCACCGTCATCGTCGTGTTCGCGCTCATCGCGCTGAGCCTCGCGGCGGTCGGCTACGACCAGATCCACCTCGCGCAACGCGGCTTCGCTTACCTCATGATCGCGATTCTCGCGGTGTTCTCGAGCGGCGCGCTGTTGCTGCTGAGATTCCCCGCGGCGCAATGGGACCCGCGCGGGTTTCGCGCCGTGCCGTTCCTCGCGCAGCTGTTCGCCGCCGCTTCCTACCAGCTGAGCTGGTCGATCTACGTCTCGGACTACTCGCGCTATCTGCCGCGCGACGTCGGGGTGCGCGAGTCGTTCTGGTGGACGTACGTCGGGGCGTTCGTCGGGGGGGCATGGATGATGCTGGCCGGGACGGTTGCGGCCGCCGTGGCGCCGAAACTCGAGGTGGCCGCCGCCATGGAGCATGCGGCGGACCTGATAGTCCCGGGGCTGGGCAGGGTGCTGTTGGCGGGCGCTCTGCTGGGCCTCATCACCATCTCGGCGCTCAACTTCTACGGTGCATCGCTCACGCTGCTGAGCGTCGCCGACACCGTGCGCCCGCTGCGCTGCACGGCGGGCAAGCGCCTCGCGAGCCTCGTGGTCGCGTTCCTGGCCAGTACCGTGCTGGCCCTGAATTCCTCGGGCAGTTTCGTCAGCCGTTTCCAGGACTACCTGTCGCTGCTGCTTTACCTGTTCACACCCTGGACCGCGATCAACCTGGTCGACTTCTACGTCGTTCGCAAGGGTCACTACTCGATCCGCGAGATCTTCAATTCCGCGGGCATGTACGGCCGCTGGAACTGGCGCGGGCTGTGTGCCTACGTCATCGGCTTCACGGCCATGATTCCGTTCTTCAGCACCGATGTGTATACGGGTCCGGTCGCTCGCGCCCTTGAGAGAGCCGACATCGCCATGCTGGTAGGACTCCCCGTGTCAGCCGGCGTATATCTCATCGCCTGCCGCTCTATCGATCTGGAGCATGACCGGCGTCAGGCGGCGGCGGCGGACGTGGGCCTGGATCCGGACGACCGCGTGAGCGTCCGAGCGCATTGACGAGCCCAAAGCTCGGTAACATCCCCGACTACCCAAGATCGTCGACCACGCGCAGCGCCGTGACCCGCTCGCCGTTCAGTGGGTATGGGGCGCGAGCTGCCCAGGAAACTCGCGCCTCGCGAGCCCCCCTGCCTCGATCCACTGCCGCGTGGCCTCGCGCGCCCGTGCAATAAGGGAAGAGCCGTGCGAGTAGTCGTACGAGGACTGGCGCAGCGGGCACAGGGGCGGCACGATGTTGATTGTCATGGCCTCCGAGTAGCGCTCGAAGTCCTGCCGCAGCTGGCGCGCTCCGAGGAGCGTAATGGCGTGCATCGCGCGGCCGAGCGCGCGCCGCGACACCGCCTTGGCGGCGCACGCAAACCCACAGGGCAGGACGATGGCGCGCGTCGCGCCCAGGCGCTTCGCGGCCCCGATCGGCGCGCCCGCCGCCACTACGCCGTCCACCAGCGTGCGCCCGCCGATCGTTACCGGCGGGAACACGCCGGGGATGGCGGCGCTCGCCAGCACCGCCTCGATGACGGCACCTTGCGACAGCACCACCTCCTCGCCCGTCACCAGCTCGGCGCACACGATGTGCAGCGGTACTTCGGTCTCCCCGAAGCTGCGGTAGGGAAGGTTGTGTTCCAGCAAACCGCGCAACCCACGCGGGTTGGCCAGATGGCCGCGAAAGCCCGCGAGTCCGAGCAGCGACGCCCACGACAGCCCGAGCGCTTCGCGAGTCGTAACGCGACTCCACAGCGCCGTCAGACGCTGGACCGTAGCGGCGCTGGGGGCGTGCGCGAAAAAGGCGCCATTGATCGCGCCCGCCTCACCCACCACGAAGTCCGGCCACACGCCCGCCGTCACCAGCTCTGCGAGCATGCCCACCTGCACAGCCCCGAGGCTGCCGCCCCCGGCGAGTACCAGCGCGAGCCGCCCGCGCTCGCTGTCGTGCGCATTGCTCATGGAAGGGTGACCGGCCGGTGGCCGGATTTATTTCGGCCGGGGACGCCGCGCGGCCCCCACCGGCAAGCTATCCGCGGCCAGCATGTCGCGGTCCTCGAAGGCGGCCGGATCCCGCAGGTACTCGAGCGCCATCAACGGGTCGTGAAGCGCCGCTTGGCGGGAATCTCCGCCGGGCCAAGCTGGCCGAAGTGCGTGAGCAGCGCCGCCAGCAGCACCGGGACGAAGCGCAGGCGCACATGAGCGGGCAGGCGCTGCAAGTCCGGGAAGCCGAGATAGGCAAACGGTGAGATGACGTCGAACACCCAGGAGACCGTGAGCACCTCCTCCATGCGCCTGGCCTACTTCAGACGTGCACGACGAGCTTGCCGAAATTCTCGCCCTGCAGGAGTCCCATGAGGCCCGCGGGCGCATTCTCCAACCCCTCGATCACCTCCTCACGGTACTTCACGCGCCCCTCGCGCAACCAGGCGCTCATGTCCTGCTGGAAGGCGGCGTTGCGGGCGTAGTGGTCGAAAATGATGAATCCCTGGATTTTCACGCGCCGGCGCAGCACCGCGGACAGCAGCTGCGGCGTGCGGTCGACGCCGGCAGGCAGCTTCTCGAGGTTGTACCAGGCGATCAGGCCGCACAGCGGGACGCGCGCGCCGATGTTTAGGAGTGGGACCACCGCCGCGAGCACCGCTCCTCCCACGCTCTCGAAGTACACATCGATCCCCTTCGGGCAGGCCGCGGCGAGCCGCGGCGCAAGATCCGCGGCGCGGTGATCGAGGCAGACATCGAAGCCCAGGGTTCCGACCGCGTATTCACACTTATCCGGCC